>DATBZX010000233.1:0-16977 GCA_036512955.1 Terriglobales bacterium | reverse complement strand
CTGGCCTCAGCCAGGCGTCATCTGCAGGCCAGTCAGTCTGTAGCCGCATCGGCCAACACGGGGGGCCGATAGGGTTCATTCTTGGCGAGCACCGCCCAGGCCATGCGCGCCAGTTTATTGGCTAAGGCCACTGCGGCTACGTTAGGGTGGGTGCGTGCTGTGAGTTGGGCCAGCCACGCACTCAAGCCGGAAGATTGCTTCGCGCTCTGTTGCAGGACGGCGCGAGCCCCTTGCACGAAAAGTCTTCGCAAATAGGTGTTCCCCCGTTTGCTGATCCCCAGCAGTTTTTGCTTACCCCCGGTGGTGTATTCTCCCGGGACCATCCCGAGCCAGGCACTGAACTCCCGACCCTTGCGGAAAGCTGCTCCGTTACCAATCGCCGCGATGATGGCGGTCGCCGTCACAGGCCCGACGCCGGGGATCGCAACCAAACGTCGGCAGGCTTCGTTCTCGCCAGCCGTCTGCTGGATCACCGCATCAGCTTCGTCGATTCGGGTTTGCAGGTGATCGAGCTCCAGCCTCAGTTGCGCCAGCAGCACGCGCAAGGCGCCCGATAGCCTGGCGCTGGCATCTTCCAGTATCCCGGGCAAGGCCGCATCCACGTGGCAACGTCCCTTGCGTATAGTGATCCCACGTTCCAATAGCAAGCCCCGAATCTGGTTGACTACGGCCGTACGACGCGTTACCCAGCGCTCACGCACCCGATGCAGGGACTGCAGGTCCAGTTGGTCATCGCTCTTGATCGGCACGAAACGCATCCTTGGCCTGGTCACAGCTTCAGCGATCGCCTCAGCATCGATATAGTCGCTCTTGTTCGTCTTTACGTAGGGCTTTACATACTGCGCCGGCATGAGCCGCACTGCATGCCCTTGCTCTTGCAGCGCCCGGCCATACCGATCAATTCGACCTGCAGATTCGCCGTAAAGTGCGGCAGTTGCTTGCGCGAAAACTTCTTGCGCACCACAACCTCGCCACGCCGGTTAAGCCCAACCAGATAAAAGACTGTCTTGCCGAGATCAATGCCGATCGTGTGTAGTTCCATGGGACGCCTCCTTCGTAAGCCTCTTATACCCGACTTGGGTCAAGGCGGCGGACCATCCCATTAGTTAACCTTCCGCAATACCTGTTGTAATCGGCTCATGTCGGATTCCAATTCGGAGCGTGAATCTATGACGCGGAACATCACGTGCGGCCCCCGTCGTTCTTCTTTTTCGTGATCCCGCCGCGATTAATTTCCCCCATCAGGCAACCAACCGTGTAGATGGAAAGAAGAGGTTGAATTCAACCTGGCAATAACGCTTTGCGATCGTGCCCTATCGTGCGGGAAGGAATTGACGATGGGCCGCAGCCAGGCTCCGGTTCGCCTTATGGCTGGATCCACCCTCGTGAGGGGACGGCGAGGCTGCCACGGCGGCAAGCGTCCACAGGCAGTGCGTCCATCTGCACAACGTTGTACGTGCGCCCAAGGAGTTTCATGTGACAGAACAGACATCCCTGCAACTCGACGCAGAGAAAACACCATCGCATCCCGAGCGGCAGCTGGTGCAGGATAATCTCCGGGCCGCCCGACACATCGTCGGAAAGAAGCTTTCGCCGCGTCTGACGAAATCGCTGAACGCCGTCAGCCTGGAGTTCGGGTTTGCTCTGGACAAAGGCGAGCTGCAGATCCTGGGCGGCAGCTGCTATGTCACCCATACCGGGCTCCTGCGCTTGGCCCGGCGCGAGAAGTGCTGCGGCATCAAGGTCGAGACCGTCGACTCGCTGTGTGACCCTGCCGCTCATCGTTTCGTACTGAAAGCCACCGTGTACCCCTGCCAAGGTTCGCTCGGCTTCGTCGGCTATGGCGACGCCGACCCCTCGAACGTCTCTGCCCTGGTGCGGGGGGCTGAGCTGCGCATGGCAGAAACCCGCGCGGTCAATCGCGCCCTGCGCAAAGCCTATGGCATCGGCCTGTGTTCGGCCGAGTAGATCGGATCGTCGCCGAGCCCGGGTGGCAGACAGGCAGGTGGTATCCAAACGACGTCTTCCTCACCCGATGGCAACGGTTCTGCCGGCAAGGTGCGCGACCGGCTGTGCCAGATCATCCGCCAGCACCAGCTCGATCCCGCCCAGGTGAAAGCCTACGCCGTCGACTTCTGCGGTTGCGAGTCGCTCAAGGACGCTCCCCGGGAACAGATCGAGACCTTCGTTCGACAGCTTTCGGAGCGGGCCGTGAACGATCGTCCCAGCCTGTTATGTCTACTGAACAGCTACGCCCGCTCCTCCGATGAGGTATCGCATGAAACGCTGTCTGCCTGAGCTTTCCGAAACGGCCCATGACCTCGATCCCGCGACCAGCGACGGCATCTTCCTGGTTCGTGTGGACCGGGCCCGCTACTGCTGGCATGCCCGTAAACCCTCCTACGAACTGCGGCTGTCCGTCCTCGAACCCTTACGCCTTGCCGGTCGCTCCCTGGTCAGCCGGCTCGATTGCACGCCCAAGGCGATGTGGAAGCTCGGCTGGTTCCTGCGCGACTTCGTCTACGATCCCGAGCTCCTGGCCCGGAGTGAGATCGACGAAGGTGCCCTGCGTGGGCTGACCGGTATCGCCAAGATCAGCCACAGCCTGGTCAACGGTATGCAGCGGGTGAACCTCGAGGGCTTCGCTCCCGCCAGCCAGTGGAAACAACGGCCGACCCCTACTGGTTTCCTGCCGGAAGGTAGAAAGAAGCCTGACGCCGCGGCGCAGAGAGACACCCAATGACCTACAGCTACACCCAGATCTCGCAGTACCTGACCTGCCCGCGCCGTTATCGCCACCGCTATCTCGACGGTTGGCAGGAAAGAGATGTCCGCGCTGCCCTGCTGTTCGGGCGTGCCTTCGAGAAGGCCCTGGCCGCGCTGTTTCGTGGCGAAGATCCGGCGGCGGAGCTGTTCGAGCAGTGGGCGGTGGTCAAGACCATGGATGTGGTCTACGCCGGCCATGACACCTGGGACAGCATGTTCCAACAAGGGGTGCAGTTGCTCGAACGATTCGTCCAGGAGGGACGAGTCCAGATCGCTCGTCCGCTGAGCGATCAGCAGATTCCCCTGAACCGCAGACTGTCATCCGGTCGCGACTTCCTTTCCCTGGTGGACGCCATCGGCACTCTGGACGGCAACCCCTGCGTGCTGGAATGGAAAACCAGCTCCGCCCGCTATCCGGCAGAGCCCGTGGGTATCGCGGCGCTCGACCCCCAGCTGATCTGTTACTCCTGGATGAGCGGTATCGAAGAGGTCGCCGAGGTCGTCTTCGTGCGCAAGCGCCAGGTGGAGATCCAATACCTGCGGGCCACCATCACCGAGGAGCAGCGCAGCCAGTTCCACAGCTTGGTCGAAGAGACCGCCTGCAGGATCGAATCCGGGCTGTTTCTGCCGCAAAGCGGCATCCGCTTTCCCCAAAATCCCTGCACCAGCTGCCCGTTTCTTGGGCTCTGCCTCGACCAGCCCGCGCTGATCGAGTCTGCGCTGCGGCGCAAGCCGGGAGCTGATCTTGGTCTGTTTGACGAACTTTGTTACTAGGTATCCGCCCATGCCGCCCAAACTGAATTCCCGCCGGGGTCAGCTGGTGCTGAGCAAAATCGACGACATCCTGGCCTGGGAGGCCGGCACGAGAACGAGCGCGATACCAGGTTTGTGGAACTCGGCAAGTGCCTGTGCGAGGTGCGTGCTGGCCAGTACTGGCGACTGGAGAAGCTGAAGTCGTTTGAGGAGTTCCTGGAGCGCCGCTTCCCGGAATCGAGAAGGAAAGCCTACTACCTGATGTCAATTCACGAGCATCTTCCTCCGCAGGTCAGGAAAGACCTGAAACAGCTGGGCTGGACCAAGGGGGGTGGAGTTGGCCAAGCTGGCTCGCCAGCAGGGCCAGCACTTCGAAAGTGCAACCTGGTTGCACAGAGCCCGGCGGACACCCAAAGAGGAATTCAAGCGCCAGGTTGAAAAGGAGCTGATCGGCAGGGATTCGGAACCGGGAGAGCTGATCTACTTCAGGGTCTACCGCAGCCAGGTGCCGGTGATCGAGCGGGCGATCGAGACCGCGGCCCAGATGCTGGGCTCCGACAAGTCCCGCGGCTACTGTCTGGAGATGATCTGTGCCGACTTCCTGGCGGGCTTCGCTGGAGGGCCGCAATCCCGATGCCCTGCTGCAGTCGATCTCGCGCTACTACCAGCTGCTTCCGCCTGCGCAACAAATGGCCTTTCTCTCGGCGGTCAACCTGAAAGTCTTATGAATATGAACAAGATCGGAGGCAAGCTCCAGCCGCTGCGACTGGAGCCCTTGAGCTATCGAGAGCTGCATGGCCAGGTGCTGGAGCGCGACGGCTGGCGATGCCAGCACTGCGGGAAAATGCAGGGCCTGGAAGTGCACCATATCCAGCCCAGGGGTCGCTCCGGCGAGGACAAGGAAGAGAACCTGATCACGCTCTGCACCCTCTGCCACCGACACCTGCATCACCATGGGCCAGGGGGAATGGGTCGATCACGGCCCCTACTGTAAGGCATTCTTATGGCTGAAGAACAAAATCAAGGGCTACCCCGGGTAGGGATCTTCTGGCTGTGGCAGGGACGACTGATCCTCCACAGCGTAGTCCTGAGCAAGGCAGAATCGTGGGGCCGGTTTCTCAACGCCGTTGGTCATGAGGGTTATTGGAGGCATCTACAGCGCACCGGCGCGGTACCGGCCGAAGTGGAATACGACTCGGTCCCGCGGGGTCGCGTTGTCTATGACTCGGGTTCAGCAAGCTACTACCTCTATGCCGACCGGTGCATCCTCGCCGACCAGAAGATGGTGAAGGCGATCCTGGCTCAACTTCACCTGCCTGATCATCCTCAGATCAGTCCCGACCCACACTACCGCTGCCCAAACTGCCAGAACCTGCTGGCATAACTGAAAAGGTCCAGCATCCCACCTCGCGCCTGGTCCTTGCACGATGTCCGCGTGCCCTTCGTCGCCCCTGGGGCCTCGAAGCCCCGGAATTTCTGGCCGCCGGTGGTCAGGTCCGTGGTTTTGCAGCTCTTGATCCTTATATATAGCGGCTCGGTGTGGTCCTGCCCCCCTAAAGGACACTCGTGGATGGCCCTCGCGCGGGCATTGTCGACGGGCCAAATGCAATCGCAAGTCAGTATTCCACGCTGTCGGCGGTTCTTCTGGCCCTTCTTCCGGGTGTTCCCCCGGTGAAGGCGAAAACCCTTTTTATGACTACCGGACCCTTAATTAGTGAGACCCGCGAAGACCGATCGCGGGCTCTCTGGAGGGAACGATGAACGAATCGCACAAAAACCACCGACTTTGCGGGCGCAACTACCTGGAAAGGGTCACCGGCGAAGTCAATCACCCGAACGACTGCCAGCCCGGATTTGGCCCGGACAAGGCGCCGAAGCCGAAAGAGGCTGGCTCAGCGCCCCTGGCCGCACCAATCTGCCCACAAGCCAAGTCGGGCTTCATTGGCATAAGCAAAATCGTTCAGTATTCGACATCGGACCCAGCCCTACGGCCGATTCTTCTGGACGGAATGATCACGACCCGCCCCAGGTTGCTCCTCTGTCTATTCCTTCATCATGTTTCGTCCAGGCGAACCAGACACGATAAAGGATTTGATGACTACCGGAACCCCAGTGAGACCCGCCGACAACCGATTGGTGTGTCTCCTGGAGAAACAATGACGGATATGAGCCAGATTGGCGACCGCGACCACCTCGAAAGGGTCACCGGTGAAGTCGATCACCCGAACGATTGCCAGCCCGGATTTGCCCCGGACAAGGCGCCAAAACCGAAACAGGCCGGCCCAGCGCCCCTAACCGCGCAAATCTACCCACAAACCAATCCCAACTTCACTCAGGAGGTATTTCTGTATGCCCGCTAATCAGTCCACACCTACACTCCAACAGTGGCAGACCTATCGGCGCCTCCGCGCCGCAGGCTGTCCGACCGAATGGAATTTTCCTAACGAGAAATGTTTTCCCCTGGATGTCCGGCAGGAGCCTGCCGCCCTGGGCACTGAGCTTTTGCCCATCCTCGGCGGGACCGCAGTGATCGGTCGGATCAGCATTCTCGCCTCAGTTGCGTTCAAACTTACTGGTATCAGCGTGGAAGCGAACTGGGCTCAGGCGCCGATGCTGTGGCCGACGTATTGTGATCGCCACCATCGCCACTGCTACCACGATTGCTGCGGCGGGGATGTCCGGCTTTTCCCCGGGGGAATGCTCCGCCATCTGTGCGGCCGCACCCTCCAGCGGGGCCAGGAAGTCAACGGCTATTTTGCCTTCGCCCTGGGCAACACGGTGCCGAAGAGTACCGGCCAGAAGCTGGATGCGAGCCTCATCCTGAGCGACGAACTCGGTCGGTCTTATCCCTACAGCTTGACTCTCGATAATGGCCAGAGCATCACCGCTAACGGTGACGAGTACTGCCTTTTCGTTTCGGCAGCTCAGATCCAGGGCGAAGTTGAGCTGCGGGCAGCCGAACAGCGGGGTTTGGAGGCGTCACGCACTGCGGCCCGTGATCCGAACTTTGGACCCATAATCGACAAGTTGCTGGCCAGGCGGTTCCCGCCCAAGCCGGCGACAATTCGCCAGTTGGCACAGGTTGAACGTCCCCCATGGTGAACTGCACCACGGTCCGAAACGTAGCAATTCGCCGCCATTTGACTACGAGGTTCCTATTACGGAGGGGCGTTGTAAAAGTCCCTCACAAACTACAGGAGGTGGCTAATGCCGCCAGAGATTGCTAAAACTTACGGGCCGGAGGCCTTCGAGGTTCCCCAGTCCGCCGTCTCCAACCTTTCGCCGGAAGATCTTTTTGCGCTGAAGCTGGAAGCGCTGATGAATGATCCGGACTCTCGTTGCGAACAGATTGCCAAGCTGGTCGCGAGAGAAATGATCCGGGTTCAGCAGGCGATGAATGAGCTTTTTCCTCTGGCATGGACCGAATCCACGTCAACGCTCCTTACCAGTCGGATTAAGAACCTCCGCTTCCTGTGCAACCTGGCGTTGGACGAGAAGCGGCGCCAGACCAACGACCGGATCGATGTGTGCAGTCCGGCTTTTCAGGTGGCATTCCGCTTCATCAGTGAAGTATTCATTAATTCTCTCAAGAAGTCCGGATTGGACGACGAGCCTATACAGAAAGTCATGCTGGCTTACCGGGACGCGATGGTGAATCGCACCGCCGATCTGACGCGCTGGATCGCCGAAGCTGGGCGGGACAAATAGTCAAACAGGCCTTGCGTCGCGGCAATCTCGGCGCAAGGGAAACAGGCTCGTGGATGGCAACGCCGGCCATGATCGCACGTGCGTCGAGGAGACGCGCGTGCGAGACAGGCCTAAGAACTTCCATGCGGGAGACAAAGTCGACAGTTAAGGAAGGAAGCGACTTCCGGAACCATAGTGTAAAGCCGCTCGATCACGTTGCCAGTGACAGGTCCAGCACCAAGGAGGAATCCATGACCGTTCAGCTGTAACTTCAGACCGGCCCGCGCGGTGAGCCGCGAAATCTTGCCAATCGCTCATGGAACCACCAACCATTGGCAACCAACTTGATACCAGAACCAAGGTCGGGGCCTCAATCGAACCGAAATAACGTTCAGGCTCCGGGAGAGAAGACTATGTCTGATCCATCGTTAAAACCTTTCTATACAAGCGGCATGGCATTGCCCGGGGGCGCCATGATCGAGCAGCTGACAGGCTGCCGCCTCCTGTTTTCCGCGCCCGGCAAAGAACAGATCGGCGCTAGCATCAACCACGCGGGCCAGTTCTATGGTCCCATGCCGCTCGACCCCGCCTATGAAACGCTGCTTTGTGACCAGCCGGCCGCCCCGTATACCAGCCTCGGTGGCTTGCTGGAGAAACTCTCAACTACGATTCACCTCCATACCGGCCTCGATGCGCAGGACTCTCTGTTGGTTGGCGTCTACGTCCTGGCTACCTGGGTGGCGGAATTTCTGCCAGCGCCACCCTGTCTGAATATCTGGGGCCCGGACGGCACGGAGACGATTCTGTTCGACCTGTTGTCATGTCTCTGCCGTCGTCCCCTGACCTTGCTGGACCCTTCCTTGCGTCAGTTGGCCAAGCTTCCCGAATCGCTGTGCCCCACGATTTTTCTGCGCCGCCCGACAGAAAAATCCCTGGGCCGTCTGCTGAGCACCTCTCGCGACCCGAATGTCCTCTACGGCGGCCGCTTGCTGCACCTCTCCAGCACCTTTGTCTTCTTTACGACGCGGCCGCTGTCGTTGCCGGCCTTGCGGGTGGCATTGCCGGTGCTGGCTGTTCCCTATCGCCGGCTCCCTCGTGATCAGGCCCGGGAACTTCACGCGCTTCGCGGCCAGCTGTTGATGTACCGGCTTCTCCACCATGAGCAGGTAGCCCAATCCGATTTTGACGTGCCCCGCTTCGCCCGCGAGAGCCGGGTCACCGCCCGCATCCTGGGAGCCTGCATGGAGGGGAACGCGACATCGCAACCCGCGATCGTTTCTGCCCTCGAGAATCGCGACGAGGACGAAAAGGTACAGCTTTCGCAGACCCCGAAGGCGGCAGTGTTGGAGGGGCTGCTGGTTCTGGTCCACGAAAGACACGCTAAGGCGCGGATTAAGGAGGCCACCGATTTGGCCAACGCTATCCTCCACGCGCGCCTGGCCCCCTGTACGCTCACTGCCAAGGCGGCGGGTGCGATTATCAGTGACGTGGATCATGCTCTTCAGACCCATCGGACCAACACCGGCTATGAACTCGAACTCGATTTTGCCACGTGTTCCTCCATTCATCACCACGCCCAGGCAAACGGGGTGCTGACCCTGCTCCAGCCGCACCCCGACTGCGTGTTTGCTCCGCCCTGGCTGAAAATGACAACCCGCTGCTGGTTGCCGCTCCAACAGCGTCCAGTGTACCAAGTTCACCATGTTCACCAAGTACACAGGTACACCCTTCAACCCTCAACCCGGAAACCAACCCGACGCCGGAGGTGGCGTGCCATGCCAACTGAAAAACTCCAGCTCCCACAGCAACAGTGGCAGCTCTTCCAGCGGCTCGATGCCGCTGGTTGCCCGCTGTCTCATCCTTACTACCCGCTGGAGGTTGAGCACCACCGCAGGGCACTTGGTGGAAGCGCTGTTTTGGACCCTCAAATCGCTGGCTCCTCTACCCACAAACCGCGGGGCCCGACTTTCCAATTCGTCGCCAATTGCGATGATTACCGACGCAGATGTGCAGCCGAAGATCGATGGCAACTAGGTAATTCAGGCCCCCCGCCACCAGCGGCGATATGAGATTGTCGCCGGTTCGCCAACTAGAGTAACCGCTACGCCAAGTGCTGGGTCGGCTCTAGCGTGGCCATGCATCCTCGCACCAAATAGCCACCGAAGCTTTCCTCACTCAACTCACTCGACCAAGGCCGCGCAAGAAAAGCCTTGGTATAGAGCATTCGGAGCTTGCATTCGCGCCGAGATAGACACATAATCCGCAGTAGCTGGACAGCGCTATTGCCGCCGGAGCGCGCTCTATCCAAAATGGAACGTGGAACCTTTATTCGTTCGCGTGCAAAGAATTGATCCTGGGGGCAACTATTGATCAGTAGTAGAATTTAAGCCAAGTCAGCTCTGATATAGGTATTCGTCACCGTTTGAAGGAGCGCCATATGAAAAGGCTCATTGTTCTAATCGGGTTGTTGGCCTTGACTGGTTCAGCGTTCGCTGGCCCAGCAAACATTGTTTTCTTGGGATTCTCGCCGGGCGGTTGGCCAAGCGGCTATCCCTACTTTGCGACGGTCAATGGCGGTCCCGTCCTTGGCGTGATGTGCGACGACTGGTTTCACGGCGGCTTGCCGGGCCAGACCTGGCAGGCGAACTACACCAATCTCGGCACCAGCAATTTGAGCACGTTGCGCTTCAACCAGTTGCCCGGGGCACTTACACTGTATGACGAGGCTGGCTGGCTCCTGCTGCAGACGCAGGTTACGTCTCAGTCTCAGTGGACCGACATCAATTACGCGGTGTGGCACATCTTCGACTCAAGTGCTCCGATGCCTGGAAATGCTCCGTACTGGTTAGATCAAGCGCAACTGGAAGCCTCCCTCGGCTTCCCCGGCGTCAACTTCTACCAGATCGGTATCTACACACCGGTCAACCAGTACGATCGCAGTGCGAACGATCCTCAAGAGTTGCTTACCATTGTCCCGGAACCGGGCACATTAGTTCTTCTGGGATCGGGGCTGGCAGGTTTATTGGCACGCAAACGGCTGAGCTAGACATGTTGGCCCTTCGGGCAGCATGAAATCAGAAGGAGACTGCTGGCTACGGTCAGGAGTTCTCGTTGGTATGCTCTTTGTTCATTCCCACGTCGCTCCCAGGAGTGCTGAACGATTCGGGGATGCCCGCTGTTGCGGGTCCGCAAAGCGGACACGTGTGGATGTATGCTTACGCCTGTAATAGAGGAGGCTCGCCGTGTCATCGCGTCTTGCAGTGGCAGGAGTGCGCAGTGTTCTGATGGCAATTGCCCTGGGCTTCGCGGTAGGTTGCCTCGGGATTTATTCCTTCCCACAGAACGCCTGCCGGCCGGAAGATGAGATCTTTGGCGGATACGCCTTTCTGGTTCCGAATGGATGGGGCGATCTGGATTACAAGATCAACAACATTCCCAACGCCTTTGACGTTTCTAATACCTACTATTTTCGCAACAAGCCTAATTTTGGCATTCTTCTTGATGGCAGCGCCCACTTTCACGGTGGTACCACGCCCCCGAATCTTCAAAATGGATCGAATGACTCAACCGGCGTGGGATACGCGCTGGGAGGTTTGCAGTACAAGTACCACACAGACAAGTTATCGCCCTTCGTGCGCGCTTTCGTTGGTGCCGCCAATATTTCGCCCGACTGTTGCCACGGAACTGAGTGGAGTTTTGCCGCCGGAGGCGGTGGCGGTCTGGATTTAAGCGTCACTCCGCGGTTTTCCATTCGCCTCGCACAAGCGGACTACATCTACTCCAACTACAGTCACGTTTTCTTCAGTAACCACCCGACGCAATGGAACAGTGTCCGCTTAGCCGCAGGTGTCGTGTTCAGTCTGGGCAACAGAGATTGCTCGGCGCCTCTGTCGTGCAGCGTCACCGCAACCCCATCGCCGACGGAAGTGTGGGCAGGAGAACCGGTAAAACTCACCACCACTGGCGCCAATTTCAATTCGAAACATCCTGTGACTTACGGATGGACCACGAATGGCGGAAAACTGTCGGGCGCTACGACGCAAACGACCGAGATAGACACCACCGGCGTCACACCAGGGACCTATACCGTTAACGCCACCGTCACCGATCCCAAAATAAAGAACATGAACTCGGCGACGTGCTCGACGAGTTTCATCGTCAAACAGCCGCCTACTCCAATTCCGCCGATCGTAAGCTGCGTGGTCAGCCCTTCCATGATCGCGGTCGGCGAGTCGTCGACTGTCACCCTCACGGCGAGCAGTCCCGATCACCGTCCCTTAACTTACAGTTGGTCCACTACTGGCGGCCAGTTGAAAGAACAAGGCGCGTCGGCCACCGTCACGGCTTACGCGGCAGATGGGGGTAAGACTATTTCGGTGACGGGGACTGCGACCGATGACCGTTCGCTTAGGATGAGCAGTATTTGTACGTTGCAAGTGAAGCCGCCTCAGACCGAGCCTTGCGTCAAGATCGAAAAATGGCCCGAAGAATGCGTCTTCCAGTCGAATCCCAAGCGGCCTTGGCGTGTCGACAACGACTGCAAAGACATCCTCGACAAACTGGCCACCCGTCTGCAGCAGAATCCCAATGAAACGTTGGCCATCGTTGGCTATACGGACCAGAAGGAAGCCACGATCGATCCAACCTTGGGAGCGCGGCGAGCTGTGAACGTGAAGTACTACCTTTACAAGGAGGGTTCGACGAAGATCGATCCGGCCCGCGTTCAGCCGCGAGAGGGCGGGAGGAAGGGTGCGGTCACTGAATTTTACTTCATACCAGAAGGCAAACTCTGTGCTGGAGAGATGGACACGCTGGGTACTGTGGTTGACGAATCCAAGGTGCACGGCCAATCCCGGAAATTGCCGCCTCGAAAGAAGGCACCCCCGACGGCCAAGTCGACGGGTACACCATCCCAGTAACTGGAATCTGCAAGTCATCGAGGCGGGCGAACCGTGCGTTGCGCCCGCCTCCTCACGAATGGCGTGACATCATTACCGACGTCCGTTCACTCCCGCCAGCGTCCACCCGGTAGTTGGCCACTCGGGTGCGATCGACCGCTCACGCACCAGCGAAATCGGAAAAACCAAGCAGGTGTGATGCTCGCACTTTCGCTCTGGGCTAATCGTTTTAAGCTATATCTATGGCGCACCATACCGTCAGGGAGGGCTACCGCAAGCTGTCGGAGCGGATCAACCGCTTCCCGCAAGGGGCACCGCCGACCGACCTGCTGTTCCAGATCCTCGAAGTGCTGTTTACCCCGGCTGAGGCCGAACTCGTCGCGCTGCTTCCCATCAAGCCCTTCACCGCGGAAACCGCAGCGCGCCTCTGGAAGAAACCAGAGACTGAAGCACGCAACATCCTCGAAGGACTCGCCTCTCGTGGCATGATGCTCGACATCAATTCGCACCGTGGCCAAAGATTCGTATTGCCACCGCCGATGGCCGGATTCTTTGAATTCTCCATGATGCGCATCGGCAGCCAGTACGACCAGAAGCTCCTGGCCGAACTTTTCTACCAGTACCTCAATGTAGAGGAAGATTTCGTGAAAGCCCTGTTCGCGAACGGCGAGACCCAAGTCGGGCGAGTATTCGTGAGCGAGCCTGCGTTGAGCGGGGAGAACATGCTGCATGTGCTCGATTACGAACGCGCCTCGCAGGTGGTGGAGACGGCGTCGCACATCGGCATCGGCACCTGCTATTGCCGTCACAAGCTGTCGCATCTGGGTCGCGCCTGCGATGCGCCGATGGACATCTGCATGACGTTTAACTCCACGGCCGGCTCGCTGATCAAGCACGGGATTGCCCGACACGTCGACAAAGCGGAATGTCACGACCTGCTGGCGCAAGCCCGCGAACGCAACCTGGTGCAATTCGGAGAGAACGTGCGCGAGCGCGTGGCCTTCATCTGCAATTGCTGTGGATGCTGTTGCGAGGCCATGTTGGCAGCCAAACGTTTCGCCGTACTTAATCCCATCAGCACAACCAACTTTCTGCCCGCCATCGCGGACGAAAAGTGTTCGGGCTGCATGAAGTGCGCCGACGTCTGTCCCGTGGAAGCAATGGGCATGGTTTCCGCGGGAGACCCGCTCCACCATAAACGCAAGAAGGCCAAGGTCAATGAGGATCTCTGTCTAGGTTGCGGTGTGTGCGCCAGGGTATGCACCAAACAGGCCATAGGACTGAAGCGAAGATCGCAGCGCGTCGTTACTCCGGTCACAACTGCTCATCGCGCAGTGGTCATGGCCATCGAACGCGGCGGGTTGCAGGACCTCATCTTCGACAATCAAGCTCTTGCCAGCCATCGCGCCATGGCCGCCATTCTGGGTGTGATTCTCAAACTGCCCCCGCTGAAACAGGCTCTAGCGAGCCAGCAGATGAAGTCACGCTACCTGGACAACTTGTTGTCGCCCCGGCAGTCTACAACTGCAAAAGCCCACTCCGCGTAAGCCGCAATTTGATCGCTGGGGCAGGGAGCAGGATTTCCTGTGTCAGGGGCGTGGTTGCGCGACATAGAACAACACCGCGAAGTAGTGACAGGAGCTTCCGGCCAGCACAAAGAGATGCCAGAACGCATGGAAGTACGACATGCGGTCGAGGGTGTAGAAGATGATGCCCACGGTATAAAACAGGCCACCCAGCGCGATCCATGCTATGCCATGCCAGGTGAGTGCGTGGAGTAAGGGGCGGGTCGCGAACACACCCAGCCAACCCATTCCCAGATAAACGACGACCGACGCGATCTCGAATCGTCCGATGGCGAAACTCTTGAACACAATTCCGAGGACCGCCAGTCCCCATACGATGGCAAACAGAAACCATCCCAATCGCCCGTGCAGCGACACGAGAGCGAATGGGGTATAGGTTCCTGCAATCAGGAGGTAGATGGCCGAATGATCGATGATTCGAAATACCTGGCGAGCGCGGGTGCGGACGAGGGAGTGATAAAGGGTGGAACAGACATAAACCAGCACCAGCGTACCGCCAAAGAGCGAGCAACTGACAACTTGCCAGGCGGTCCCACCCACGGCGGAGACCACCAATACAATCGCCCCCGCAAGAGCAATCAGCGCCCCCATACCGTGGGTTACGGAGTTGGCAATGATGTCTCCCAGCTTGGGCTCGGTGACCATATCACGATGATAAACAGTATCCGTCCAGCCGGCAGACGAAAGCGCCGGCATCGGCGAGCGACGCAGGCGGTAACCTGGCTAGAACATTGAGAAACACAGGAACTGAGAACGCAGGGATTGCACGAATGATGGGGGCGGAAATGGTGGACCTGAGCGGGATCGAACCGCTGGCCTCCTCGTTGCGAACGAGGCGCTCTCCCAGCTGAGCTACAGGCCCATCTATGGCTGGATGCGAGGCGTCGCCCAGTCACACAGGGCAGACCAACCTCACATCGTTCATTATACAAACAATCATCGCCGCATGAAAATCCGGCGATCACGCATTGCGACCGTGTTCGTCCAGCGCTTCACCAAGTCTCTCCAGGCCCACGCGCGTCATCTCCGGATCGCCGCCGATGCCGATGCGAAAGTGTTGCGGCATGTCGAAGTAAACGCCCGGCACCACGCTGGTCTCGTATTTGTCGCGCAGCAGATCCACGAACTGTTCCACATTGCCGGAACGGAGCCTGGGAAAGACGATAGTTCCCTGTTCCGGACGATAGAAATCGAGATCCGTTCTCGAATCCAGGAAATCGCCGAGCGATCTGCGATTCTCCGCCAGCAACTTTTTCGCACGTGCCGCGACCCTGTCCAGATGATCGAGCGCGATCACGCTAATCAGTTCCGCTGGATGCGCGGGTGTTGCCGCGTACAGGTCATTGATGCGCCACATTCTGTCCACAAGTTCCGCGCCGGCGAGGACCCATCCGCAGCGCAGGCCGCTTAGACCAAACGCCTTGGTCAGGCTGCTGGTTACTAGGAACTGTTCCCCCATAAGAAACGCCGAGCGGGGGCGCTTTCCGTAAAACGTCTCCAGATATACTTCGTCCACGAGCACCCGCGCGCCGCGAGACTTTGCGATATCCCCGACAGCCCTCACGGTTTCTTCATCGGCATAATTGCCGGTGGGATTGTGCAGGTTAGTCACGACGATCAGCTTGGTCAGCGGCGACATCTGACGCTCGACTTCCGCAGGATCAATTCGGAATCCGTCTTCCAAACGCCGCTCGAAATGCCGGATCTTCGCACCCAGGTAGACCGCCGTCGATTCCAGTAGTTCGTAAGTGGGATGCTCGATCAGCACCTCATCGCCCGGATTAAAACATGCCGCCATCGCCATGTGATTGGCAAAGGAGGTGCCGGCCGCGGCAAATATGCACTCCGGCGGCGCCCCGGTGTAGCGCGCCAGCCGCTCCTGCAGCGGAGCGTAGCCATAAACCGTTGGACCGTTGATCTCCAAGTCCTCGATGCGCACCGGCAACCCGGCGAGGGGATAGCTCATGATCCCGCTGGTAGCCAGGTTGTACTTTGCGCCAGAGCGGAGCTTGGCAAATTCCATGTAGGGCGAATGCATGTGCGTACGTGACGGCATTTGAGTCCCTTAGTTCTGCGCTTTCTTGCGCCGCGCCCAAAACGCGTACACCGGCAACCCGAGCGCGAGAATTGTCATTCCCAACAGGGTGTTTGCGGGATATTTATAAATTGTGTTGATCACCACCAACCAGCAGATCAAAACAAAGAGTCCGGTGGTATAGGGATGGCCCGGCACTCGATAGCTACCCATAGCTGCGTCCGGCGAAGCAGTCAACCTGGCTTCTCTACGGCGGAATACAAACAGGCTCGCGCCGGTCAGCCCGAAAAAGATGAAATCCATGGAGACAACATAGTTGAGGATCTTCTCGTAGCTGCCGGACAGCGCGATCACCAGGGTCAGGACACTCTGCATCACGATGGCGAGCACCGGCACATGGGATTTCTTGTTGACGCGCGCGACCGCCTCGAAGAACAGTCCGTCGCTCGCCATGGCGAAATAAACGCGTGGCGCCGTGAGAATCGACTGGCTCAAAAAGCCAAGCGTTGACACCGCGATTCCCAAGGCGATCAAACGCGCGCCCGTGTTTCCCATGGCCATGTGCATGACCGCAGATGCCGGGACCGTGCTGGCCGCCAGCCCCTCTGCGCCCAGCGCGCGCACGCAGACGAAATTCACTCCGAGATAGAGCACAATCACGCCGGTCACGCCCATTACTAATGCCCGCGAGAGATTGCGTTGCGGGTCTTTAATCTCGGTTGCGATGAAGTTCGCGGTCTGCCAGCCTCCGAAGGCGAAAAGCACTGGAACCATCGCCGCACCGATCGCCGTGACCAGATCGACAGAAGGCGCGCGATCCAGGACAGGATGCAGCAGCGGATAGGGCGAGCGGATGAGGAACAGTCCCGCCAGTATCAGCGTCGCAATGGCTCCGATCTTCAGCAGCATCAGGATGCTCTGCACCCGGCTTCCGGCGCGTACGCCGAGGCAGTTGATGGTCGTCAGCAGCACAATTGTCGTTACCGCAACCAGCCGCTCCGATACCGGCCAGTTCGTGAGCTCGAGTAGATAGCGGGCAAAGGTGACGGTCACCGCAGCCATGCCTCCGGTTTGAATAACCAGCAGCAGCACCCATCCATACAAGAACCCCGCGATGGGATGGAAGGCTTCTCGCAGATAAGCGTATTGGCCGCCGACATCGGGCATGCGCGCCGCCAGTTCGGCATAGATGAATGCCCCCAGGATGGCCACGATTCCACCCGCGACCCACACGGCGAGGATCAGCATGGGG
>DATBZX010000232.1:0-15934 GCA_036512955.1 Terriglobales bacterium | reverse complement strand
CGTTCCCTTGCCGGCGTTGATGTCGGTAATCAGCTGGTTGGCCTTCGCCATGGTCTGGTTGGCGTTGTCATAGAGTGCCGGGTCTTTCATAAACTTGCCAATGGTGCCCTGACCGCTATTGATCTGGTCGATGGTCTTGTTCAGGTTATCCACCGCCAGGTTGGCCTTGTTATAAAGCTCGTCGCTGTTGAGCAGCTTGCCAATGCTGCCGTTGGTGGAGTTCACCTGCGCCACAATCTGTTGCAGCTGGGTGAGCATGTCATTGGCACGATTGAACAGCGAAGGGTCGTAAATCACCTTGCCAATCGAACCTTGACCGCTTTGGATGAACGTCAAAATACTGTCAAGGCGTTTCACCAGAGTGTCGACGTTCTGCAGCGTACCCTGGCTGGCGCGCACTACATCCTGCAGCTGCGCAACATCATCGGTCGGCAGCTCGGCTCCGTTTACCAGCGGACCACCTTTGGCCTGTCGGCAGTCCACATCGACAAAGACCTCGCCCAAGACGCCCGCTGTGTTCAGAGAAGCGCGGCAGTCGGCCCGCATCGTGTCCTCATACCTGGTGGTGATTTTCATGGTGACTTCGACGGGAGCCACCTTGCGCTGCGGGTCGTGCACTACCCGGATGCGGGTGACATTTCCGATGTCAACGCCTTCGAGCCGGACCGGGGCACCCACGCGCACTCCGCCGGCGTTGTCCACGTAGGCGCGAATGAGGATTTTCTTGGTGAACAGGCCAGTCGTGCCCGTCATCACGAAGATCAGGACAGCCAACGTGATGCTGGCGATGATGACGGTCAGTCCAACCCGCAGTTGGGACCACTTCACCTGTTTTTCGTTCGGCACGTTCTAACGATCGCCCCTTCGGCACCGCGAGTCGAGTAGCGCAAACGCCATGCAGGATTGGAGTTCCGCAAGCACTGGCATCATAGCATTAGGCCGTCGCCAACGTCACGAAACCAGATCCGGCGCGAGCAACCGCATCGGCGGGGGTGAAACGAAAAAGGCGCCACGCATTGCGGCGTGACGCCTTCCGTGTATTCGGTTTCGCAGAACTCACAGGTCCAGTTCCGCCCGGATGGTGTTGTCCTCCAGGTTCGAGAACATCTTGAAGCCCAGCTTGACGCACAGCGCCCGCATCTCGCGGTTCTCAGGAAGCATGGTCGAAACCAGCGTCTTCAGCTTCGCCTCGCGGGCCACCGCGATCAAACGGGTATAGAGTTCGGTGCCCAGGCCTTTGTGCTGGGCAGCATCGATGGCCACCGCGGCCAACTCGCCTTCGTCCCGGCCGTGGATCTTGCTCAGGCGTCCCACCGCCAGCAACTCCGGCTCGCCCGCTTCATTCTTGCGTTCGGCCACCAGTGCCATTTCGCGGTTGTAGTCGATGAAACAGATTCGCGTAAGCCGCTCATGCGCCGTGCGCTGCGTCAACTTCAGGGGCTGGAAGTAGCGCAGGTACACGCTGCGCTCCGACAGCTTTTCGTGGAAGGGGATCATCAGCGGCTCGTCCTCCGGGCGGATGGGCCGGATCACGACGTCGTTGCCGTCCTTCATCTTCCAAATCGAGACCATCTTGACCGGATAGGGGCGAATAGCCGACTCGGGCAGTTCGTCCTCCGACACCTCGGGGCCATACACCACCACGCGCGCATCCAGCGCCAGCAATCGGTCCGACGAGGCCAGCAGCGGATTGATGTCGATCTCCTTGATCCACCGCTGCTCGACCAACAACTGGCTGAAGCGCACCAGCAGTTCTTCCAGTGCCTCGATGTCCACGGGCTTGCGTCCGCGTACCCCCTTCAGCGCGGTAAAGATTTTTGTCTGCTCCATCATCCTCCGCGCGAGTGTCGAGTTCAGCGGCGGAAGCGCGAGCGCGCGGTCCTTGAACACCTCCACCAATTGGCCGCCGGTACCGAATAGCATGACCGGCCCGAACTGCGAATCTACGCTGCTGCCGACGATCAGCTCATAGCCGTCAAGCTTGATCATGGGCTGCACGGTGACGCCCTGAAAGTGTTCGACTCCCGCCTTCTCCGCGACAGATGCCTTGATTGCCTGGAAGCCCTTGCGCACCGCGTCGGCATCGCGCAGGTTCAGCAGCACGCCGCCGACATCGGTCTTGTGGGTGATGGTCATCGAGTACAGTTTGATGACCGAGGGAAAGCCAATCTCTTGCGCCGCCTGCACCGCCTCGTCTTCGGTTACGGCAATGCGTGTCTCGACCGTGGGAATGCCATAGGCCTTCAGCAACTGCTTCGACTCGAACTCCGTGAGGATGGTGCGGCCCTGCTGGCGCACATCGCGAATAATGCGTTCCGCCTTGCCGCGCTGCAACTCCGCATCTTCGTGGGCCGGCAATGTCGGAGTTTCGTAAATGCCCTTCAGGTTGTAGGAGTAACGCCACATGTAATTGAATGCGCGCACGGCACTGTCGGGGAATTGAAACGTCGGGATGCCGGCCTGGTTGAGGATTTGCTCACCAGCCGCGACTTCCGCGCCGCCCATCCAACTCGCCAACACCGGCTTGCCGAATCCCTTGGCGTACGGCTTTAACTTCTCGGCGATCTGCGTGGGATTGGTCATGTCCTGGGGCGTCAGGATCACCAGCATGCCGTCGATCGCGGGATCTTTTGCGGCAATCTCCAGCGACTTGGCGTAACGTTCGGGCTCGGCGTCGCCCAGGATGTCCACCGGATTGTTGTGGCTCCACTGCGGCGGCAGGATTTCGTCGAAGGCCGCCATGGTTTGCGGTGACAGTTCGGCAAGTGTGCCTCCGCCGGTAACCAACGCGTCGGTGGCGAGCACGCCAGGTCCACCGGCATTGGTCAGGATGGCCAGCCGATTACCACGCGGACGCGGTTGCTTGGCCAGGACGTCAGTCATGAAGAATATGTCGGAGATGCTGTTGACCCGCAATACACCGCAACGCCGGAACGCTGCATCCAGCACTTCGTCGCTGCCGGTCAGTGCTCCGGTATGCGAAGCCGCGGCCTTGGCGGCGGCGGCCGTGCGTCCCGCCTTGATCACGATGATCGGCTTGGTAAGCGAAACCTCGCGCGCTGCGGACAGGAAGGAGCTGGCGTCGCCGATCGACTCCATGTAGATCACGATGCTGTGGGTGCGGGGATCGCTGCCGAAATAGTCGATCAAGTCGCCCCAGTTGACATCCAGCATCGAGCCAGTGGACACGAACGAGCTGAAGCCCACATTCTCGCGCAAGCTCCAATCGAGAATCGCCGTGAGCAGCGCGCCGCTCTGGCTGATGAACGCAACGTTGCCTGGCCGTGCGATGGAATGGGCAAAGGTGGCATTCAGGCCGCGTATCGGATTCATCACTCCCAGGCAGTTGGGTCCAATCAGCCGCATCTTGCCGCGAATAATCTTCGTGATCTGGCTCTCCAGATCCTTGCCATGTTGGCCATGCTCTTTGAATCCGGCGGAAATCACGATGCCGGCCGGAATTCCCATTTCCACCGACTCCGCCAACAGGTCTGGAACCGTGTCGGCAGGCGTGGTAATGACCACCAGGTCCACCTTATCGGGCAGCTCGGAGACCTTGGGATACGCTTTGATTCCCAGCACGTTGGGGCGCTTCGAGTTCACCGGAAAAACAGTGCCGCCAAACGGGCTGCTTAGCAAATTCCAGAGCACGGAACGGCCTACGCTGCCGACGCGCTCGGTGGCGCCGATCACGGCGACACTGCGGGGCGCGAACAAGGGATCGAGCGGATGGCTTTCGGAGCGGTAAACGTCGGAAGAAGGGTCAGCCTTGGCGAACGGCTGCTTAGTATTTTGGATGGTAGTAGTCATCAAGCTCCTCACACACAGGTATGAAGTTCTAGTCTAATCTCCGCGGGAGATGCCCGTCACAAACGCGTCACAAAACAGAGTGACTCGGGTCACTTTTAACCTTGGAGCCACAGTCCGCACTTCCGTCGCTGAACGATTGCACCGGGAATGGTACAATCACAGTTTCCTGCACGAAGACCTGCGGCGACACGCCTTCTGAATGGGACCCCGACTTTTGGCACAGCATACGACTGAAGATCGCGCTATCACCTACGCCGATGCCGGAGTGGACATCGAGCGCGCCAATCGCACCAAACAGCGCATCAAGTATCTCGCCCACAAGACCTTTAACCGTGGTGTTCTGAGTGAGATCGGCGGCTTCGGCGGGCTGTTTGCCATCGACAAGAAGAAGTACGTCGATCCCGTCCTGGTTTCCAGCGTCGATGGAGTCGGCACCAAGCTCAAGATTGCCTTTGAAATGGGTCTGCACCATACCATCGGGGCCGACCTGGTCAACCACTGCGTCAACGATATTGCCGTGCAGGGCGCCGCGCCCATGTTCTTCATGGACTACTTCGCCACCGGCAAACTGAAATCCGAAGTGGTCGAGAAGGTGATAAGCGGAATCGCCGACGCCTGCAAACAAAATGGCTGTGCCCTGATCGGCGGCGAGACCGCCGAGATGCCGGGTTTCTATCCTGATGGCGAATACGATCTTGCCGGATTCATCGTCGGCGTAGTCGATCGCCCCAAGATCATCACCGGCAAAAACGTTGAAGTTGGCGACGTGCTGATCGGCATACCGTCGACAGGGTTGCACACCAACGGCTATTCCCTCGCCCGTAAGTTGTTCTTCGAGGTTGCCCGATACACCCCCGACTCCTACGTGAACGAAATCAAGGGCAAGGTCGGCACCGAGCTGATGCGGACCCACAAGAGTTACTGGCCCATCATGCGCCGGATGATCGACGCCGAAGCAGTGAGTGCCATGGCCCACATCACCGGCGGAGGCATCACTGAGAACCTGCCGCGCGTGCTGCCTAAGGGCATGGGCGCCATCGTCGAGTTCCACTCCTGGCCGGTGCTGCCCATCTTCCAACATCTGCAGGCCATCGGAAACGTTCCCCAGGACGACATGCTCCGCACCTTCAATATGGGCATCGGCATGGTGCTGGTGATACCCGCCAAGAAATTCAAGAAAGCGCAGACCATTCTGGAACGTTGCGGCGAAAAGGGCTACACCATCGGCCGCATCGTCAAGGGCGAGCGCCGCGTGACCTACCAGTAGCCGATCCGGTTGGAATCCAGACAAAAAGCGACTATTCTTAGCTCACTATGGCACAGCAAGTGAAGCTCGATGGGAAATTCGCCACCGCCGAAGATACGGCCAAGGCGCTGGGCGTACCTCCTACGCGCCTGGACCGGCTGAAGGCCCTGGCTCTCAGCATGCTCCCCAAGCGCGCCCAGTCAGCTGCGCCGAAGGGCGCGAAGATTGCTGCCTCAGCGTCGGACGCGAAGGTGAATGTGAAATCCCGGGCCAAGAAGAGTCCCCAGAATGCCCCCACGAAGAACAGGGCAACAGCGACGTCCTAAACAGGCGGACGATTACGTCTTCCTGAATCTTCCCTACGACTCCAAGTTCGAGCCGTTGTTCCTGGCCTACATAGCGGGTGTCAGTGCTTTCGGCTTGCTGCCCCGTACACCGCTGGAAATTCCGGGCGGTGGGAGGCGCCTCGACAATATTTTCGATCAGGTCCGTAGTTGCCGCTACTCCATCCATGATCTTTCGCGGGTGCAGGTGAGTCGAGCTGCCCCGCGGACTCCCCGGTTTAACATGCCCTTTGAGCTCGGACTCGCGGTGGCGCATCAGAAGACTGGCGGCGAGCATACCTTGTTTGTGTTTGAACAGATGTCGCACCGCATCTCGAAGTCGCTCTCTGACCTGGACGGCTCTGAGGTTTACCTCCACCATGGAAAAGTGAACGGTGTCCTCGCCGAGCTCAGCAATGCTTTCGTAAGATCGAACCGGCAGCCCACCTTGGACCAGATGCGTGCCATCTATCGCGGCTTGCGAAGAGCAAAACCCATCATCCTGCATGATGCGGGCACGAAGACGCTTTTCGCCGCACGCCCCTTCAAGGACCTATCCACCTTTGCCAGTGCCCTGGCCGACGAAGTGATTCTGGGTAGCGGCCTTTAGATCAATTTTGAATTGGAGTGGTAGTTTCCGCGACCGCGGCGTTATGGTATTGCGTATGAAACGCCTCATCGCATTCTTCTCGCTATTACTTTCCGCTCCGTTCTTATTCGCCACTGACTTTACCGGGATCTGGGTGACATCCGCCAAGCAGCCCGACGGACACACCGCTCTCCTCGTCCTGACCCTGCAGCAAACCGGCGACAAGCTGACGGGCAAGATTGAAAACCCCTGGGGCGATCTCGCCATCAAGGAAGGCAAGGTGGACGGCAATCACTTCTCGGTCGCCGCGCCCAACGACGAGGGGCGTTCCTACACCTGTGACGGGGTGCTGGACGGCGACCACCTGCGCTACTCTTTCCACGATCCCTACGCCAAGCCTTACGACGTCGTGGCCGTCCGCGCCAAGTCCGATCCCTTCGTGATTGCGAACATCATTCCGCCTCCTGCGGTCCGCGATCTTCCGCCCAACGGCCTGGCCAAGACGCCGCCGATGGGATGGAACAGTTGGAATCTGTTCGCCGGGCGCATTGATGACAAGACAGTGCGCGAGATGGCCGACGCCATGGTCTCCAGCGGGCTGCGCGACGCCGGATACATCTACCTCAACATCGACGACACCTGGGAGGGCGACCGTGACGCCAACGGCGTGATTCAGTCCAACAACAAGTTTCCCGACATGAAGGCGCTCGCCGACTACGTGCACTCCAAGGGACTGAAGTTCGGCATCTACTCATCGCCCGGCCCCTACACGTGCGCGGGATACGAAGGCAGCTACGCTCACGAGGCGCAGGACGCCAAGACCTATGCGGCATGGGGCGTGGATTACCTCAAGTACGACTGGTGCAGCGCCGGGCGCCTTTATCCAGACACCGCAATGCGCGGCGTCTATCAGAAGATGGCCGACGCGTTGCGCGCCACCAATCGTCCCATGGTGTTCAGCCTCTGCCAGTACGGCAGAGCGAACGTGTGGGAATGGGGCGCAGAGGTGGGCGGCAATTTGTGGCGTACCACCGGCGATATCAACGACACCTACAAGCGCATGATGCAGATCGTGGACACGCAGTCGGCTATCGCCAAGTGGGCTGGGCCAGGACACTGGAACGATCCGGACATGCTGGAGGTCGGCAACGGCGGCATGACCACCGACGAATACCGCACTCACATGAGCCTGTGGGCGATGTTCGCGGCTCCGCTGCTGGCGGGCAACGATGTGCGCAACATGTCAGCCGACACCCGCTCGATCCTGCTGAACAAAGAAGTGATTGCGGTGGATCAGGATGCGATGGGCGTTCAGGGACACCGCGCAGACAAGGCCGGCGACATCGAGTACTACGCCCGGCCACTCAATAACGGAGACATGGCACTAATCGTCGTCAACCGCGCGGATGCTGCCGCGTCGTTAAAGCTTCCGTGGAGCGAAATGCACATCGCTGAAGGTACCAAGATTCGCGATCTGTGGAAGCACGAGGAGTTCACCGCCAGGGCCGATCAGACTTTCATTGTTCCGCCCCACGGGTCCCTTATGTTCCGGATGAAGTCACCAAAGTAGGCTTCAAGGGGTGTTTGAGTCGTGTATAACACCGCAAAAACTATTTTAACGACTATTTAGAATCAATGGGTTGGGCGGGCAATAATATAGTTGGCGCACCAAGAGTGCTTATTTTGTGTTAGATTGGAGTAGCCGTGACAGGACAGATTGATTCAATTGAAGAACTTAGATGCCTAATCGAATTGCTCAAAGATGCCTTTGGGAATGACGCCGAGGGCATCTTTGAGAAAACCGTCAAAGTTATTGTTTCGGTTGATCCCCGGTCTTCAGCCTTTGAAGCGTATTCGCGACAGTCTCGATAAGCGCCTCAACCTTATCGGGATAGTGGAGTGGCGAAGCTGCCGTATTGCCCACGGCTGCTTCGACAATTTTAGCGGTTACAGCTAATACGTCTGAATCAATTGCTTGCGACATGTGGCGCATTCTCCTTGCGCTGATTGTGCTCTGCAGGGGTGTGATTTGTCCACGGAATCATGCCCCCACCGAGGTGGCATATCCTGACGCCCCAGATGCCTGTATATTGCTTACCCGGTGCCATTTATCGACGCATACGCACGCGCAAGCCACTTTAAGCGACACGGGCACGAATTCGGTGCAATCACAGAAGAAGAATATGAGCAGCTGGCCGATGCGTTTATGGCCCGCGCCCTGAGCCCTATTCTTCAGGAATGCATCAGAATCATGTCACCGGATCAAGATCGCGTCAGACTGCATTTTGATCGCGGGAATTTCGGGGTTTCATATGGCCATGCAGTCCTGAGAACCTATCACGTGAAGGCACAAGGTAAGATCCGGACCAGGGGAGCAGCTGCTGGCCTGTTAGCATATGAATGCGGGAGGGCGGATATATGAGTTTTGCTTGTCCAGTTTGCGCTTACGACAGAATGGAGAATCCTCCAAGGAATTTCCATATTTGCCCGAGTTGCGGAACCGAGTTTTGGAATGACGATGAAGATAAGAGCCATGCGGAGCTTCGCCGCGAATGGGTGGTGAGTGGCGCTCCGTGGTTCTTTGGTGACTCGCCTGCTGGATGGAATCCGTGGATTCAATTGATGAAGGGCGGCTATGTGAAAGACGCTTTGATTGAATTCGGCATCCCTGCTGCTTCACATGAGGCCAGCTACGAAACATTTACTGACAAGACATTCATCTACGTGCGCCATCAAGCAGATGACTCGGAGTTGGCAGAAGTAGCCTGAGGATTGATGCCAAAACTGGTAACGTTGATCGCGTGCGAGAAGGTGATCATAGACCAAAAGGGATTACCTTCCCTCATTAGCGTCTTCCAGAAGATGGAGTTCATGGTGCCGCATCTTCCAGTTCCCGCTGACGCCGTTGCCGCAAATCAATGGGTGGTTGCCGCCTTTTGGCAGCATACCGACTCTGAAATTGGCGTGCCATTTAAGCAGCACCTGATCATAACCACGCCAGATGGCAAGATTTTTGCCGCGCTAGAGCAAGGCTTTATTATCCCGGCTGGGGTGGAGGATAGGCTCAGCAAGAACTTTCTCAATCTTCAGGGATTTCCGGTCGGGGCTGAGGGGCCTATGTCTGTCACTGTCTGGCTTGATGGTGACGAAGCCAATAAATACACGTACATGCTGTACGTAAAATACTTGGAAAAGCCCAGTGAAGACGCAGCCCCCAAGCCCAACTGAGTTTCGGAAGTTTCACCAGGGACAGCAAATGAAACCAGCACCAACATCTCCAGAGTTTGAACGGTTCAAGAATGCCATGCGGCATATCATTAGTGTGCCAAAAGCGGAGATCGTAAAGCACGAGCAAGAGCAAAAGAAAACGCGCCAAACTAAGCGCGTTTCTTCGGGCCACGTTTCAAGCGGTAAGGGTTAAAAGCGCGTTTCCCCCACCTTGCCAGTCAACTCGGCAAAGGTCAGACGTTTTCCGGTAATCTGCGAACAAGCCAACATAAAACGGTCGGCATCGGTAATGCGGTCGGCTTTTTTCTTGCCACCTCTGTTATTGAATCTGAAAGCCTGTTCGTCGATATAGCGGTCAAGGTGAAATGGTTCTACCGCAACATAGGTGCCGCTCAGGGTGCGCTTCAATAGGCTCCAGAAGTTCTCAATGCCATTGGTGTGAACCAATCCGTTCACGTACCGCTCGGCGTGTGCTACAACGTCGTGCACGTAGCGAGAATGTAGGTTGTCGTATCCTACGTGCTCATCGGTGAAAACCTTGGTGCCGTGCTTCACGTTACCGAGCACTTCTTGTTGTAAGGTTTCCCTTTTGACGTTGGGAACAACCTTGGCGCGGACTTGGCGCATTTCGCGGTCTAATATGCCCATGACTACGGTTTTACCGTGCGCTCCGCCCTTGGCTTCGTAGCGGACTTTCTTGTCGGCGTGCATGTTCCTTTTCTTGCCACCAACGAAAGTCTCATCAACTTCGACTATGGTGTCCGGGCCACCGAGTTTAGTTTTGTCCCAAGAGTTGTTCTTGAGTGCTTCGCGAATCCGGTGCAACATGAACCAGCCGGATTTTTGGGTAACGCCTAAGTCCTTGGCAAGTTCATAGCTGCTGATGCCGTTCTTGCAGTTCACAACGAGCCAAACCCCAGTCAGCCACTTGTCTAGCGGTATGGGTGAGTCCTCAAGAATGGTGCCGATCTTCACTGAGAACTGGCGACCGCATTCTTTACACTTCCATACGCGGCGAGTCTTTAGGAAGGTGGCTCGCTTCTGTTCGCAGGCAGGGCATTGGACGCCAGCAGGCCAGCGGAGAGAGGCTAGGAACTCGACACAGACATCCGGGTCAGAGAAGTACCGAATGGCATCTTGCAGGCTTTGCGGGAACTCAGGCTTGGCTTCCATGATGTAAACAACTGTACCTGAAAGACGACGGTGTGTCAACTATATTATTGCCGTTGGGCGGAAATTGTTCGCAGGTCATTGATTTTTAATATAGTTATACGTATCCATGTCTGCCCGTAGGACTTAGTGGCTGTTTTGGAATGCGCGTTGGCGCGGGCGTCCCGATTTGGGAATTGCAAAGAGCTTGTGAAGTGCGCGCGCTGGGCGCGAACCGGCCAGAGACACAAATCCCGTGGCCCATAGACCCGTTGTAATGAGCTGGCAGAGATAGTGCCAGAAAATACCGCAGGGCTGAGAAACGAAAGTAACCAAGCCGACCGGATTGGGAACCAGATCCGCCTGTAGGGCGGTACGGCAGTTCTGCAATGCTACTTCTTCACTTCCGTTGGCGCCGCTGCGGGCAGGTCAGAGTTGAGGATGTCGGCCACTACTTTCCATTTGCCGTCCGCCTGCTTTTTCCAGACTTCGACGAATTTGCCTTTGTCGTTCACCGGATTGCCTTGCGGATCTTTCATGGTCAACTGATAGGTGCCCATGATGTAGGACAGATCGCCAGAACGCGCGACCTCCACTTTACTGGCCTGCCAGGCAATGGATGTCCCCGGTCCGAGCAACTCGGCCCACACCGCGCGAATCGCCTGCTTGCCGGTGGTCATGGGAGCGTTGGGAGACAGCACCGTGGCGTCGTCCGTGTAGTAAGCAACGGTGCCGTCCAGATCGCCGGCCCCGGCCGTCTTCGACCACTGCGCGTCCGCATCTCGAATCGCGGCTTCATCCGCTGCGCGAGTGTCCGGCGGTGGCGGTGGGGTACAGGCTGAGGTAATCAGCAGCAGAGCGAGACATCCACAGAGAGCTAGCTTGAATCCTAGTCCTCTTTCGCAACGGTTCGTCATCGGTGAATCCTCCTTGATAAGGGCGACCAGAATATCATCCTCGCGCCGACCACCGGCCCGTGTGCGGCAGCGAACAAGAGCCACACTACGTTTCAGATCCAGCGCTCCGGCACCGAGAATCGTTGGGATTATTCGCTTTCGGGAAAACGTTCGGTTGAGGCCAAAAAAGGAATGGCGGGAGCCTGTGTCTCGAGCGACAATTGAGCTGAACGGCGAATAACACCTTCGCGACGGAGGCCGCTTTGGTGCCCCGAGAGGTGGCTATGCCAACTCGCGCATTTTGTTGTTGGTTGCTGATGCTGAGTGCGACCTATGTGTCCGCTTCCCATCACAACGCGACGCTTACCGTGGTCGCCAGTGTAACGGAAGACGTGACAACTTCATCTGGCGGCGCTTGGAGCGCAGAGACCACCATCACGACGCCCAGTTCCGACCCTTGTCCGGAAGGATCGAACAGCACGGGAGGAAGTGGCGGACTGGTGGGGCAATGCCGGTGGAGCAATATCTCCGCCGGTACAACCAAGGTAAAAGGCACGACGGTGAGGGCCTTTTTGACCACAAGCGCCGGGGAAGTATTCGATATTTCCATCTTCTGTAGCAGAAGTTATGGAAGCTGCCCAGAACCCAAGGCCGGCACAGAGTATGCCGCCGAGTTGAACGACAGCCCCAAGTATCTTGCCGAGTACGCCAAGCGGCGAGCGTTCGGCCCAATGGCCGTAAAGTTTTCTTCCGATGGCAAAAAGAAAATAAGCTACGCCATCATCTTCGCCATGAAGGCTGGCAGCCAGCGGACCCACCCTGATTGATTTGTCTCGATGATCACAAAAAGCCCGGCGCGCGACCGGGCCTCGTTGCCTAAACTTCAAACGCCTACTCTTCTTCTTCCACTTCTTCGCCGCGTTCCGCCTTGGCTGCCGCGATAATCTTCTCCTGCTGCAGCGCCGGAACGTAGTCGTAGTGGTCCATTTCCATGGAGAAGCTGCCGCGGCCTTGCGTCATCGAGGTCAGGTCGGTGCCGTAAGTCAGCATCTCGGCCATCGGCACCACGGCTTTCACCACGGTCTTGCCCGCCTTGTTGTCCATGCCCTGGATGCGCCCGCGACGGCTGTTGAGGTCGCCCATGATCGATCCTGCGAACTCGTCGGGAATGGTGATCTCCACGTTCATGATGGGCTCCAGCAGCGTGGGCTTGGCCAGCTCCATAGCCTTGCGGAAGGCAATGCGGCCCGCCGTCTTGAAAGACAATTCGTTCGAGTCCACGTCGTGGTAGGAGCCGTCATAGAGGATGACGCGGAAATCCACTACCGGGAAACCGGCGAGGTAGCCACGCGCCGCCGCTTCGACAATTCCCTTCTCCACCGCGGGAATGTAGTTCTTGGGAATCGAGCCGCCGAAGATCTCGTTGACGAACTCAAACTGCCCGCCGTGCGGCAGCGGCTCCATCTTGATTTTGCAGTCGCCAAACTGACCGTGGCCGCCGCTCTGCTTCTTGTGGCGTCCCTGCACGTCGGCCTTGCCGCGAATGGTTTCGCGGTAGGGCACCTTGGGCGCCTTCAGGTTGACCTCGGTGTGATAACGGTTCTTTAGTTTCGACACTACTACTTCGATGTGCTGCTGGCCGGTCCCCGCGATCAGAAACTCCTTGGTCTGGGGATCGCGGAAGAAGCGCAGCATGGCGTCCTCTTCCATCAGCTTGTGGATGCCGTTGCTTAGCTTGTCTTCGTCGGCGCGGGTCTTAGGCTCGATGGCGAAGGTAATCGCCGGCTCGGCGAAGGTCACTGGCGGATACTGGATGGGCGAGCCCTTATCGCCCAGCGAGTCGCCCGTAAGCGTGTCTCTAAGCTTGGCGACGGCGCCAATGTCGCCGGCATGAAGTTCGTTCACCGGGATGGCGGTCTTGCCCTGCATGGTGGACAGGTGGGCAAACTTCTCCGAGCTGCTGCGATTGAAATTCTGCACGGTGGCGTCATTCTTCAGGACTCCAGAAACCACCTTGAAGAACGATATGCGGCCGGAAAAGGGGTCGCTGATGGACTTGAATACGTAAAGCGACAACGGCTCTGAGTCGCTAATCTTGCGCTCCACCTGATCACCGTTGCTGGCGGCGGCTTTCACTTTCCCAGGCTCGACTGCGGTGGGCAGGTAGTCGGCAATGAAGTCGAGTACTTCGTCGGTGCCCATGTTCCCCAGGCCTGAGGCGAACAGCACGGGAAAAATCTTGTCTTCGCGGATGGCGTTGTGCAGCCCGGCGATGATGTGCTCCTCGTCGATGGTGCCCTTTTCGAAGAACTCCTCCATCAACTTGTCGTCGCCCTCGGCCACCAACTCGACCAGACGTTCGTGCGCGGCCTTGGACTCCTCTTCCATGTCGGCGGGAATGGGGCCGATCTTCGCCTTGCCGTTACCGCCCATCTCGTAGGTGTAGGCGTGCATCTTGACGAGATCGACGACGCCAGTAAAACTCTTCTCCGACCCAACCGGCAGCTGAATGGGGACCACGGTGCGTCCGAAAGCTGTGGTGAGCGAATCCATCACGCGCGTGAAGTCGGCGCGCTCGCGGTCCATGCGGGTGCAGACGATGGCGCGCGGCAGCAGAAACTTATCGGCATAGTGCCAGATGCGCTCGGTGACCACTTCCACGCCGCTAACTGCGTCCACCACGACGAGGGCGCTGTCCACGGCGGGCAGCACCATCTCGGCTTCGTGGATGAACATGTTGAAGCCGGGAGTGTCGATCAGATTGACCTTGGTTTTGCCCCACTCCATGACCGCTGTGGTGGCCGTGATCGACATGCCGCGCGAAATTTCTTCCTCGTCGTAATCGGTGACGGTGTTGCCTTCGTCGACGCGCCCGAAGCGCTGCGTGGCCCCGGCGGTAAAAAGCAGGGAGGATGCGAGTGAGGTTTTGCCCGAGTGAGAATGCCCAACCAGGGCGACGTTTCGGATGTTAGCGCCTTCGTAAGTCTTCACGTATAAGACTCCTTAAGAAATGGACAAGCCACCGCAATACGACAGGTCGGGACTCCGCACCGTCTCAGAGGCGCTCTTCCCCGGTGGCACGAACTGCCCGTCGCGCCGAAAAACCCCGAGGATGCCGGTGAGGCAAACAGGTAATCCCAATCGATGCAAACTCGGCATCGTCCGGGGACCCCGAAAGGCGGGGCACCATGCCGGCCTGCGCATGGTGGAACAAACTCAAAATCCTAGCATACGCGTGATGACGGGCTCAATTGAGGGGAATCTGGGGTAGTGGGTCGGGTTGAAACAGACAGGGGATGCACCCCCGAGCAATTCGTGTTTGGAGCGTAGAGGAATTGATCGCTCTGCTGGATAGCACCGCGTTGAAATCTGTCCCCTCCATCCAGGGGCGCGCGAATTTCACGGCTTCTCAGGTTTGAACTTACGCGCAACTTTGTCCGATACCATTAGCCTACGATCCAAGTGAGATTGCGGACGGACGCCGCCAATGGCGCGTTCGCATCGTATCCCGGGGCCAGCGCCGCACGTAGGGCAGCATACTTTCAGGGCTTGAGCTTCAATCAGTTCGCCAGATAACACCCCTACATGCTGCGCGTGGCCGTAACTGCTGTCTGTGCAATTTTGCACAAAGTCGGATCAAATCCAAACCTGGCAGACATCCTCCTCTCGCCTGTGCGCAAATGAAACGTCGTCGCGGCAATCCCTACGCGAATACGACCGTCTTGTTCTGATATACCAGGACGCGATTTTCCAGGTGCAAGCGAACCGCGCGCGAGAGCACGACTTTCTCCAGGTCGCGGCCTTTACGCATCATGTCTTCGACCGTGTCGCGGTGGGAAACGCGCACCAGGTCCTGCTCGATGATCGGTCCGTCGTCGAGGGTCGCGGTGACGTAGTGGCTGGTGGCGCCGATCAATTTCACTCCGCGCTCAAATGCCTGATGGTAGGGTTTCGCGCCCCCAAACGATGGCAGAAACGAATGGTGAATATTGATCATGCGCAGCAGGTAGTGGCCGACGAACTCTGGGCTCAGGATCTGCATATAGCGGCAAGCACGATCAAATCCACGTCCGGCCCGAGCAGCTCCATCATTTCGCGCTCGGATTCGCGCTTATCTTGCGGGTTGGTCAACAAATGAAACGGAACTCCATAAAAAATCGGCCAGCGGCTTGGCCTTGGCATGGTTGCTGATAATCCAGACGAGATCGCAAGGAAGTTCGCCGCTACGGGCCGCGAGATTTGCAACCGGCAGTTTCTTCTATAGCGTGCGATTTTAAGATCGCTGGACGAGACGCAGAACCTCAGTGCACCGCGCACCTTTGCTATCGCCAGGAATCCACAGCCCCCACGAAGGAACGGAATTCCCGAAACGGTCCCCGTCGCCAGGCCCGCCTTCCGCTCCGATAATCAAGTAACAGCCGTGGAGGGTACTCTTTTTTGGATTGTGTGCAATCTTGCTCAGAATTCACTTTCCCGGCGTGTGAGGATTGCACTTCGAGCAAGTTTCCGGCTACTCGAAGAGCACCCGTTCCGGTTCAGAACCCTGGAGGATCCAATGGTAAAGATGACGAAGTTAATTGGTGCCAGACAAGTGGGCGTGACGCTTCTCTGTCTATTGGCATTGAGTTTGTTTACCCCACTCGCCTATGCTAACGCGCTCGGAAATGGGAGTTCAACGTTTCCCACCCCGCTG
>DATBZX010000231.1:0-6635 GCA_036512955.1 Terriglobales bacterium | reverse complement strand
CAAAAGAGTGGCTGTCCTGTCGCCGATAGCCTGGCGAACGCCTCCTCGGCAATACGGCGCCTGGGAAACGGTGGCTAGCAACATCACCGAAGGGCTCGTCGCCCGTGGCTGGGATGTGACGTTGTTCGCCAGCAGGGATTCTGTGACCCGCGCTCACCTGCATGCCGTGGTGGACAAGGGGTATGAAGAGGATTCCACCGTCGATCCCAAAGTAGCCGAATACCTTCACATCTCCGAAGCGTTCGAGCGCGCTGCTGAGTTTGACCTCATCCACAGCCACTACGACTTCATGGCTTTGACCTACACCCAGCTGGTCAAGACACCGGTCCTCACTACCTGTCGTTCGCCAAAACTAGATCGCCCAAACCATATTGACTTTTCAATCGCCTAGCAGGAAGAATCGGGCGACATGCTCGCAATCCTGCTCGGTTTGTTTCGGCTCATTTGGCTATTCGGAAGAGGCCATGATGCGGTAGCCCTGGAGAACCTCGCCCTCCGCCAACAGTTGGCTATCTACAAGCGCAAGAACAAGCGTCCACGGCTAATCCGGCGCGACCGCTGGTTCTGGATTGCGCTGGCCACCATTTGGAAGGACTGGCGACGAGCGCTGTTGGTCGTTCACCCCGACACGGTTGTGCGCTGGCAGCGCCGGCGGTTCCGGGGCTACTGGGCGGAACTCTCGAATAAGTGTGGGAAGTTAGGTCGACCGCCAATTGGCAAGGAGATCCGTGAGCTGATTCAAACCATGGCTCGGGCGAATCCCTTGTGGCGTGCTCCGCGCATTCACGGCGAGTTGCTGAAACTCGGAATCGAGGTTTCAGAACGAACCGTGTCTCGAGTCTTGCAGACCGTCGAACGGCCGCCGTCGCAGACTTGGAAGACCTTCCTGAAGAACCACGTCGGGGAAATCGTTGCGACCGACTTTTTTACCGTGCCCACGATCAGGTTGCGGGTACTGTTCGTGTTCCTGGTTCTAGAGCACAAGCGAAGGAAGGTGCTTCATTTCGGAGTCACGGAACATCCGAGCGCCCAATGGGTAGCGCAGCAGATGGTCGAGGCCTTCGCCGATCGGGATGCTACCCGGTACCTGATCCGCGACCGTGACGCTACCTATGGCAACGAGTTTCGGCGCCGAATTCAATCGTTGGGGATGAAAGAGATCATCACCGCGCCACGGAGTCCTTGGCAGAACGCATTCGCTGAGCGGCTGATTGGCTCGATTCGACGTGAGTGTCTGGACCATATTGTGGTTCTAAATCAGCGACACCTTCGCAAGATGCTAAGGAATTATCTGGCATACTATCACCGGTCGCGGACGCACCTGGCCTTGGAGAAGGACGCTCCTGAGCCGCGGGCGATCATGAGGCAAGGTGCGATCATCGCCATTCCGCAGGTGGGCGGGTTGCACCGCCGCTACGAACGCCGCGCCGCGTGAGAATGGAGGAGATCGTGGTCACACTGAACCGATCGGCCATCGTGGTTAAGCCAAGGCAACCCTTTCTGGATTGGCTGAACGTGGTTGATCCAACCAGCCGCACATTGACGTTGCGGGAACTGGTTCAGGAACCGACAGTTTACCTAATCCCGGAGTGTGATACCGACGAGGACGTTGCGGACATCCTGCGCGAGCTGTGCGAGGAAATTTTCATCGAACAGCTGGCGGGTTGGTTCACCGATACGACGACTTGGCCTCAAGACCGCAGTTTCGATGTCTTCTGCCGTTGGTTTGACTTCCAGCACCATTCGATGTTGGTTGATCTCTGCGATGAACCGCTGATCCGCGAATCCGACTGATAGGAGCCCCCCTGTGTGACTTGGCTTGACAGCGGACACGACCTAATTTTGGCGAACGACAGGATCTCGATCCGGGGCGTTCGGCTCAAGGCTCTCGGAAGTTCGCAGACGATACAGTACATGCCGCCCAAACGCCCGAAGCCTCCTACACCGAACCGACCTGGCAAAGGCGTAGTGTGCAGAGAAATCCACACCGCGGAAACTTCACCCACTGGGGCCATGATTTCTACACTATGTTTAGGGCCTCGGCGGACGGTGTGGCGACTACTTCGATCTCGCCTTGTTGGTCCGTAACCTCGACTCGCACGGCATCATTTCGGCGTTCGAAAAATACATCCACAGAACCCTTGCTGGTGTGAAGACCCTTGATCCACAACTGCGGGATGCCCTCTGGCAGGTAGGGACGATCAAACAGAATCCGGCTGCTGGCCCCCTGAATGGAAACTCCCAAGCAAGCCTGAACCAATAAGAATACTGCTCCCGCCGCCCAGGCCTGGGGCGAGCAAGCGACGGGATAAAGCGTGGGGCCTTCGCCGCGACGACGATCGAGTCCGCAGAACAATTCAGGAAGACGGCCAAGATCCGCCCACCTACTCGCGTCGAGCAGGCCGAGCAGGATTCGACCCGCCATGTCCTTACATTCGTATTTCGCGAGGCCGCTCGCAACGATGGAGTTGTCATGCGGCCAGATGGAACCGTTGTGGTAAGAGAGTGGATTGTAACGAGCTTGCCCCGCAGCGACAGTGCGGACGCCCCAGCCACTGAAGGAATCCGAGCCCAACAGCGTTTCTGCGACCAACCGAGCCCTGTCAGAACTGGCGATTCCAGCGTACAGGCAGTGCCCAGCATTCGATGTTCGCACTCGGCACCGCTTTTTGTGCCCATCGAGCGCCAACGCGTAGGTGGACAGATCGTCGCACCAAAAAGCCTCTTCAAAGTTTACGCGAAGTTTTTCTGCCTCAGACTCGAGGGCGCTGCATTTCTCTTTGTCACCCAACATTTCGCTCAGTCGGGCCGCTGCCAGTTTGGCGGCGTACACGTAACCCTGCACCTCGCATAAAGCGATCGGCGCTTCCGCCAATGTTCCGTCAGCGTGGAAAACTGAGTCATTCGAGTCTTTCCAACCCTGCTGAACCAAACCCTTGCTGGAGCGTTGTGCGTACTCCACAAAGCCATCGCCATCCATATCTCCGAATTTGTTGACCCATTGCAGCGCGAGCTCGATGTGCGGCCACAACTGCTGCAGAAACTCGCGATCACCCGTCCGCTCGTAATATGAGCCGGCCAGCACAATGAAGAGAGGAGTCGCGTCCACACTCCCGTAATAGCGCCCGAACGGGACTTCACCCAGAGCAGCCATCTCTCCACTGCGCATTTCGTGCAAGATCTTGCCGGGCTCGGCTTCAATCGCTAGATTGAACTCTTTTGCCTGCGTCCCCGCCAAATACTGTAGAACGCCTTTGGCGATCCAGGGGCTGAGCCAAAGCATTTCGAGAGCCGTAATGATTCCGTCCCGCCCAAAGACCGTACTGAACCACGGTACTCCGGCGTAGGGATAATTCACTTCGGGGTTGCCGATCATCATCATCTGGACGTCGGCAACTGAACGTCTGATCCAATCACTAAAACGAGAATTTGAACTGTAAATCAGCGGAAAAGTTTCAGCGGCCGTTTTATGTTCGCCCCTGGCAGAAACTATCGCGCTGCAATAGCCAATCGAATCGTGGACGGCGCGGGAGTCGCAAGAAATTGCTAAATGGAAGATCGCCTTCTGTCTCGGCTGGAGATGTACTTCGAACTGCAGTTCCGACGCCGAAATAGTTTCGGGGACGGGATCGCATTGAATGCGAGTCTGACGAATTGTGTTGTCCAGACCTTCATACGAGAGCAGCACCAGGTCCTTCTCAACTTGGTCTTCCAATCGCTGCCCTTTCTTTTGCCGGTGCATACCACGCACTTCGAAGATGTCGGCGAAGTCGGCGCCAAATGTCATGCTGAATGGCAGCAACAGGGGTGAAAGGCCGTAATTAACGAACGCGAACTCCTCATAGCAGACATCGTGCCACAGGAATTTGGACCGCTGCAGGTGGAGCGTGCCTCGAGGTATGGCAACTCCATCGAGGTGGGAGACGTCGAGATTGGTGAGGTCGGCGGTGAAGAGAAAGTTGTTTGTCTCAATGGTGGAACTAAGAGGCAATGGGCGAGCATCCCATAGGCGAAGGAGAAGCTCCGAAAGGTGACGGGTGCCTTGAAAGAAAAGTCCTTGCTCGCCCAGTCCGGACGTTTGGATATCCCCCACACGGTCGAACACGGAGAACAGTCCGCCGTATTTTAGAACTCGGGCGCGGTCATCAGCAGGCGATGACTTCGTAGCTATGTAGTACTGCTGGGTCACGCCATCTTCATCCAACTGAGAACTCCGTCGGAAACGGTGATCGATGAGGATTCCCTTCGAACCAGCCGTTGGTAAATGTTCAAGTAATCCTGCGCCATGCGCTCGGCGTTAAAATGCTGTTCAAAGTACCGTCGGCATTTCCTTCTGTCGATTTCTCCAAGTCTCTTCACTGCTTTTACAGCGCGCTCCAAGTCAGGCACGATAAATCCTGTGACTCTCTCTTGCATGACCTCTGGAACGGAACCCAGCGGGTAAGCAATCACCGGCGTGCCGCAAGCCATGGCCTCAATCATCACTAAGCCGAAGGGCTCGCGCCAATTGATGGGAAAGAGAAGTCCAGCAGCGTTGCCCAAGAACACGCTTTTCTCTGGATAGCCAATTTCGCCGATGAACTCAATGAGGGGATGGTCCAGCAGCGGCTTGATAACGGTTTCAAAGTATTCCACATCAACTCGATCGATCTTGGCTGCGATCTTCAGCGGCATTTCAGATCGTTTCGCGATCTCGATAGCCTGGTCTAAACCCTTCTCAGGGGAGGTCCGTCCGAGGAATGCGAGGTATCTGCCCTTTCCGCCGCCTAGAGAAAAAGATTCTCGCGGCAAACCATGATGGACCGTGCCTTGCCAATTCGCCCAAGGTAGAGGCTTACGCTGAGCATCTGAAATTGAGATCACCGGTATGTCCCTGAAGTGCCGATAAAGGGGCACCAAATCGGGAAGGTCGAGTCTGCCATGAAGAGTTGTGACATGCACGATCTGCTGGCGGCGACTGAACGGGAAGTGCAAGTAATCAACGTGAAAATGAATTAAGTCGAAATTCTCTTTTTCGCTGAAGACCTGGTCCAGCATTACCACATGATGCGCCAACTGGTCCACGCAGCTCGAATCCAGTCGCAAAGCTTTCTTGCAGGCTGGGACCAGACGGGCAGTGGTCAGGGAGTCGCCGCTCGCAAACAGAGTGACATCGTGGCCGAGACGGACCAATTCCTCCGTAAGCCACGATACGACACGCTCCGTACCCCCATATAGTTTGGGGGGAACGCTTTCGTAAAGTGGCGCAACCTGTGCGATTCTCATTGATCGGAGCCCTTTGATTGGAGCTCTTGCTAACTGGTCCGGGTTCTAGAAGTACTTAGCGCCGATTTCCTGGCCGTTCACATCTGCCGCAGCGGGCACGGCGAAAAAGTGCCGGAACAATTCATGGAACGGCCAGATCATACAGCTGCGCAACCGGGCTTGAATTTCACGCCGACTTTTTCCAAGCCTCTGCCGCGATTGCGCAGCGGCGCGTAGCAACTACTGGCACTTGTTGTAATCGGAGCGGCCCGCACGATTCTACACCCATCCCGCCTGTTCGCGACATTGTGAAACAAACGGTGGAGGGATTCCAGGAGGCGATCGGCTACTTTCTGGATGGTTTGTCGGCAAGCCGGAAGTTGGGAACTCCGACCGGGAATGCTGCTCGCTGTCCGACAACTGGCGACTCGGCGACGCTGTTCAGCACAAACGATTCGTGCAACGACAAAGATGGGAGCTCCACCAGAGAAAGTTTGGCCATCGGCATGTTTTCATCTGCAAAATTTGTTAGGCTGTGGCGAACCCAGGCCGACCGAGAAAGCCGTAATTCGTGATCGCAGAAAAATTTCTGCCGTACAAGTACCTGACAACAGGTGCCTTACACCGAATGAGTTGCCCGGATTCCATGCGCATGGCGGAGTGGCTTGGGAACCGCTCGTGCGAGGAGGCTTGGGTCAGCCCGAGCGCAAAAAGGTCAGGAAGGCGCTGCTCCCCGCTGCAGGACTCAGCGTGAAGCAAAGCCCTTAGTGATTCCGGAATAAATCTGGATGCTTCTTGGAGCCGCTTCGTATAGGTCCGATAGTTCTCGTCACGAATTAGCGATCTATCGTTCACGACGTCGCCGATAACATATGAATGCAGATCCCATGATTCCCTCTTTTCTGGATCCCTTTCGCCGGGTGTGACCGTGTTCAACAGGCCAACGTGATTGATGTCCTTGAGACGCTGCCAAGGACCTGCTGACCCCGAACCAGATTCTCCTAATTCCAAGCAAGCAAATGCTGCGGGACCGGGAAAAGATCGATCGCATGTACGTTGCTGTGACCACGTCGTTTCGCGCAGTCCCCGCAGCGAATGGTGCCTACATTCCGGTGCTAAAGGATATTCAGAGCTGCACAGTTCGGCCCAGACCTGAGCACACCGATTAGACGACGACATCCCAACTCATTGTCAATTGGCGAAATATCCCCATAACGCTCACAACCCGGTTCTGAGTGACATCGCCTGGTTACGTCAACAATCACGCTGGTCCGGCCTTTCACTGCCCTTCAGGGAACGAAGGAACGTCCGACGCCATCGGTATAATTCCTCCGTCATGCGTTCTTCTATCCGCCTGCTTGGGGCGGTTGCTCTCATCATCCTGTCGGAAT
>DATBZX010000230.1:0-19010 GCA_036512955.1 Terriglobales bacterium | reverse complement strand
AGTTCCTCCAACGTCTCCTCGCCTTGATCGTAGGCCAACAGAAACTTACGGCGCAGATCATCCCCATATGGCTTCGCCATCGCTTCACTCGCCGCAGAGTCTCGCCAAAGTAAGTCTACACTATTAGAGAAAATGCTCTAGTGTGTTTTCTGGCGATTATGTAATCCCGTAACCCACTGATTCTACAAGACAGTAACTCGGGCTCGCGCTGGGTCGGGCGGATACTAGACAGGAGCGTAGGACAAATTCGTTCTCGGAGTGCCTATGCCCATCCTGTGTCCCCCGAACCATTGCACCCGGTTTAACGCACCTTCTCGCCGCCTACGTTGGGAGAATTCCCAAACTCCGCTGTAGGCCATCGGTCAATCAACGTGACTCCTGCTGATCCCCTCGCCACTGCGGCCGGTAGTCGGCCGGTTCCTGCTGGCCTCGTCCTGTGTTTTAGGCCGGATCTGGGATCGCAGGTTGATGCCCTTCGTCCGATAGCTATCCCTGAGATACGTGGTTCAACCTATTACGTCCGACCCTCGGCCGGGCCAAACTGGAATTGGTAAACGAGCGTGATTTACGTCATGAGAGGTGCACTATGAATACGGCTTATTTGCGATCCAGAAACTCCGCTGGTCAACTGAACACCAAACCCTTTGCGAGCTCTTCGCAGGCGCGCAATTCAGCAAGCGGGCGCCAGGTACCACCACCGCGCCACCACCACCCGAATCTTCGATTGCGGCTGAGCAAATGCCAGTAGATCCCCTACTTACGACCAAGCAGGCTGCAGCCATCCTTAGCGTTTCACCGGACACCCTCAAGAAGTGGCGGCAACGTCCCGGCAAAGGGCCGGAGTTCATCCGGTATCCCAGCGGCGCGATCCGGTACCGCCTCAGCACCATTCTGCAATTCCTCGCCGACTTCACGGTCCAGCCGTAACGAGGACCCGCGATTCAATCTGATCAGACGCTAGGCCTTTGGCTCAACGACCTGACCATGCAAGTCTGTGGGCAACCATTAACTCGATCAAGCACGGAGCTGAGCGATCACACGCGCTGTCGGTTGGCGCGAAGGCAACCGCTGAAAACAACCGTAAGGGACAGAACCAAGATGGACGTGATACTGGACGTTGAGCACATCGCAGTATTCTTCAAATGTTCGCTGGAAAAGGTCAAACGCATGTTGCGTTCCGGCGAGTTGCCTGGCTTCAAATTTGGCGGGCGCTGGTACGTTCGCGAAAAAGACCTTGAGGCGATGGTGGAGAAGGCGGTACAGTCGAATCGTCATCTGCGCCGCGTTCAGGAGGCTGCATGAACCATCTGAACCGGCGCCCACAATATCAGTACGGGTCCTTGTTGCGCGAAGACCGCAAGCGAGGCCCGGCTGTTTGGGTGTACCGCTACTCCAACATGGGCCAGGACGGCCGGAAGAAGCGCCGCAAGGTCATTGTTGGCGACATTAACCAGTTCCCGACCAAGTCTCTGGCTGAGCGAGCCTGTGAACCGCTCCGCACCGAGGCTAATCAGGAGCTCCTAACCGAGAAACCAGTAACTATGCGGACGCTTTTAGATCGCTATGAAACGGAGGTTCTGCCTCCGCCGATTCCGGTCGGAGGAACCATGTCTCCCGATCAGATGAGCGACCAATGTGCCCGATCGTACCGGTCGAATATCCGAAAGTACATCCGTCCCACTTGGACGGATGTCCTGGACCGGCAAACTGGCAAGAACCGCGACTACCTGGTTGCTGATTTCAGCGACGTTCGCCTGTCAGCCGAAATCGAACGCTGGCTGCGATCGCTGCTGAAATCGGAGAAGAACCCCAAAGGGCTTGAGAAGAAAACCGTTCACCACCTGTTCACCACGATGAAGGCGATTTTCAAGCACGCAGTGAAATGGGGTTATCTGGAGCGCAGTCCCATGGGCAACCGCGACCTGAAACTGGTCGAGTTGCCACGAGGATCGACCCGTCGCTCCAAGAAGCCCTTCTCTTTGACTCCAGGCGGCTTCTTTGCCCTGCTTGCCGTTCTGGGGGTTATGGAGAAAGCAGCAGTTTCATTTGCGGGCTGGCTCGGACCACGCATCAGTGAGGCTTTCGGCCTGCGCTGGAGTGACCTGGATTTCGAACGTAAGGTGGTCACGTTTGAGCGTGGTTTCGTCAATGGACGTATCTCGGCGCTGAAGACCGAGGCATCGAGGACGTCCATTCCCCTGCCGTCTGAGGTGATCGAAGCGCTGCAGGCTTGGCGTGAGGTCACTCCGTACAATACTGATGCCGACTGGGTGTTTGCGAGTCCTCACTCCCATGGCCGGCTTCCCTACTATCCGGGTCAGTTTCTGAAGGACCGCATCAAACCGGTTGCAAAAGAACTGGGCCTGGGTGACATCGGTTGGCACACGTTCCGACACAGCGTCAGTAGCTGGGGCAAGGAGTCGCTAAAGCTGGGACAGACAAAAGAACTGTTGCGTCACGCCAACCTGGCGACAACGTCTGAACTCTACGGTGACTTAAATTTGGACGCAAAGCGAGAGGCCCAAGGGCAGCTCGTGGCGCACATCAAAGCCAGTGCAGCATTGGCCGATGCAAGGTCGCAACAGGCGGGATTACACAGGATCCAGTAGCGTGACCTTAATATGACCCGGATGGAAGAGGGCGATTCTTGTATCTTGCAGAAAAGAATGGCTCCTCAGGTAGGACTCGAACCTACAACCCTCCGGTTAACAGCCGGATGCTCTGCCATTGAGCTACTGAGGAGTGTATGGGCGCTGGTGATTTCGCCGTTTGTGAGTTTATTGTAACGGCCTCAAGTCTCGGCGTCAAAGGTTTCGATCGTGTCGGCGCTCGGTGAACCCGCCATTCAAATTACTTCTTCCCATTCAAGTTGTAACCTGTCAGAATCTTCCCCCATGTCGAAGACCGCATCGCGCCATTTGCTGGCCAGAGATGCCCCGGACGCACGGGACTACATTTATTCCCCGGAGCCCAAACATCTGCGCAAGCCTCTCCCGCTGCGGGTTGATTTGCGCCGCCGTTGCCCACCCGTACAAGATCAGGGGAGACTGTTTACATGCACGGCCCATGCCGTCGCCGCCGCGTTTCATTATGAGCAGCGGATGCAGCAGATGCGAACCATCATTCCATCGCGATTATTTATCTACTACAACGAGCGGGCGATAGCGCATGAAAGGAGACTGAGGCACTCGGTCACTCTGCGTAATGCGCTGAAAGCGGCGGCGAAGGCGGGGGTGTGCCCCGAGTCTTTGTGGCGTTACAACGTTGCACCTCGTCAATACATCAAGAAACCGCCGCAGAGAGCTTTCGAGGCGGCCGCCAAGCACAAGATCGACCGGTACTACCGTATTCCGAACGAGCCGATGAAACGGGTTGTGTTTCTGAGACACTTGAAACGCTGTCTCGCGGACAAGTACCCATTCGTGTTTGGATTCAGAGTGCACCCCAGTTTTGAGAAACCTCCAACGGGCAAGTGGAAAGAAGGAATCATGCCAATTCCGGGGAAGAAAGTCGACAAGGCAACCGGTGGACACGCTGTCATGGCGGTCGGGTACGACGACCGAAAGAAGGCTGTGCTGGTGAGAAATTCGTGGGGACCGGATTGGGGTGTAAAAGGCCATTTCTGGATGCCGTATAGTCTCATCAGCGATCCCGGGTTCGCACACGACTTCTGGACGATACGCGGTGTCACTGGCAAGAAACCAGGAAGAGAATGATCTTCCTCCAATATCCAGGCGGGGGTTCCTTCTCGAAGGTCGTGGAGCGCGGTCGCTACCTAAGGTTGGGGACTTAACTCAAAATGTTGCATCTTTGACGACTGCCTTTGACGCTATTTCGTCGATTTCAGCGGCTTTTCGGCAGGACACACAGTCAAGTGACGCATGCGATTGACCCGACTTTTCGCAACGTGTTATAAAGACTCGCCTTATGTGTTGCATTTTTAATCTGGGCGATGCCTGCTCAGAGGACGGATGCACGTATTCCCAACGCGGCCAAACCTCAGCACTTCTGTCTTGAAGTGGAAGCGCGTTTCCGGGATTTGAGCAGGTCAACCTATGGTCTTCAGTCGCGCTCGATCGGAACGCAACCTCGAAGACCGTACCGTCCGTACCTGCGGTATGTTCATGGGTTATATGCGGAAGCTCATCGCGGACAGTCGCGTGAGAACGCAATATTGTACGGACATTTCATGGGGCGATCCCGAATCAACCCGGGCGTAACCCATCGGAGGACTCTTATGCAAAGCTGGCTCGCCACCTCGCGGCGGCTGTTATTACTACCCGGATCGATTTCGCGTACGGCCATGGTCGTTGGCGCAACCCTTACTCTTCTCATGCTGAATGCCTCGGCAGTCTTCGCTCAGCCGACTGAAGCCGCCGGGGAAGCGAATCTGCAGTTACCCGACCTCAGTTCGGTCAGCTTTCTTGGCATGACTGGCCATAACCTGCTGCTGATCGGCTTGCTCTTCTGCGTGTTTGGACTGGTGTTCGGGCTGGCGATTTATATGCAGCTCAAGAACGCTCCTGTCCACCGTTCCATGCGCGAGATTTCTGAGTTGATTTACGAAACCTGCAAAACCTATCTGGTCACGCAGGGAAAATTCATCCTCGTCCTCTGGGTCTTCATCGCGGTCATCATCACGGCATACTTCGGATGGCTGGCTCCTGTCCCTGGAAAACCGATCGCGGTCACCCTACCGGTCATCCTGCTATTCAGCCTGATCGGCATTGCGGGAAGTTATGGCGTGGCCTGGTTCGGCATCCGAGTCAACACATTTGCCAACTCGCGTACCGCGTTCGCAGGTCTGCGCGGCAAACCCTATCCGATTTATGCCATTCCGCTTAAGGCGGGCATGAGTATCGGCATGATGCTGATCAGTGTTGAGTTGCTGATCATGCTGTGCATCTTGCTGTTCGTGCCCGGAGATTATGCCGGTCAATGCTTCATCGGATTCGCGATTGGCGAGTCGCTGGGCGCAGCCGCTCTGCGTATCGCTGGCGGTATCTTCACCAAGATCGCTGACATCGGTTCTGACCTGATGAAAATCGTCTTCAAGATTAAGGAAGACGATGCCCGTAACCCTGGCGTCATCGCTGACTGCACCGGCGACAACGCGGGCGACTCGGTCGGCCCCAGCGCGGACGGCTTCGAAACCTACGGCGTAACTGGCGTCGCTCTGATCACGTTCATCCTGCTTGGCGTCAAAGATCCTCACGTCCAGGTGCAATTGCTGGTCTGGATCTTCGTCATGCGTATCATGATGCTGGTTTCCAGCACCGTGGCGTACTTCCTCAATGAGGCAGTCGCCAAAGCGCGCTATGGGAACGCGGACAAGATGGATTTCGAAGCGCCGCTCACTTCGTTGGTGTGGCTGACTTCGATCATCTCCATCGTGCTGACGTACATCGTTTCGAAGGTGATCATCCCGGACCTCGCAGGCGATCCCACGCAATGGTGGAAGCTGGCGACGATCATTTCCTGCGGTACGCTGGCGGGCGCGGTGATTCCCGAACTCGTCAAAGTATTTACTTCGACGTCGTCGGGACACGTGAAGGAAGTGGTGACCTCGGCTGAAGAAGGAGGAGCATCGCTCGACATCCTGTCGGGTTTGGTAGCGGGCAATTTCTCCTGCTACTACCTCGGCTTCACCATGGTCGTCCTGATGAGCATTGGCTACGTCGTCAGCACCTATGGACTGGGTATGCTGATGCTGGCTCCCGCCGTTTTCGCCTTCGGATTGGTGGCCTTCGGCTTCCTAGGCATGGGCCCGGTGACCATCGCTGTCGACTCCTACGGACCGGTCACGGACAATGCTCAGTCGGTGTATGAGCTGTCGTTGATCGAGCAAGTCCCAAACATCGAGAGCGAACTGAAGCGGGACTACAACATCGACGTCAACTTCGAACGCGCCAAGCACATGCTGGAAGAAAATGACGGCGCGGGCAATACGTTCAAAGCCACTGCCAAACCGGTGCTGATCGGCACGGCCGTGGTGGGTGCAACCACCATGATCTTCTCCATCATCATGGCTCTCACCAAGGGACTCACCGAGAACGTCGGCGACCTCTCGCTGCTGCACGCTCCGTTTGTGCTCGGACTCATCAGCGGTGGCGCCATCATCTACTGGTTTACCGGCGCCAGCATGCAAGCGGTAACCACCGGCGCTTATCGGGCGGTGGAGTTCATCAAGAAGAACATCCGGCTGGAAGGCGTCGAGAAGGCCTCGGTAGAGGACAGCAAGAAGGTGGTTGAGATCTGCACCAAGTACGCGCAGAAAGGTATGTTCAACATCTTCCTCGCGGTGTTCTTCGTGACCCTGTCGTTTGCCTTCGTGGAGCCGTTCTTCTTTATCGGCTACCTTATCTCGATTGCCATCTCTGGCTTGTACCAGGCCATGTTCATGGCCAACGCCGGCGGGGCATGGGACAACGCCAAGAAGATCGTTGAGGTCGAACTGAAACAGAAAGGGACACCGCTACACGACGCAACCGTAGTGGGCGACACGGTCGGCGATCCATTCAAGGACACTTCTTCGGTGGCCATGAATCCGATCATCAAGTTCACCACGCTCTTCGGATTGCTGGCGGTGGAACTCGCGGTTCAGTTGACGGCCACGAGTGGCAAGACTTTCGCCCACATTCTGGCGGCCATCTTCTTCCTGATCTCGTTCACATTTGTATGGCGGTCGTTCTACGCCATGCGCATCGTAAAAACACTGTAAATCATTCGCAGAGAATGCAAAACGCCATCCCAATCCGGATGGCGTTTTGATTTGGGACGGAAAGTCCTTAACAAGGCAATCTTCTACATCCCCTTCATCTTATCTTTCACCGCGTGTGCCAGTTTCTCAATCTGCTCCGCCTTCTTGATCACATCAACCGAGATGATGTTTTCGTTTGTCTTGTCCACATACTGTTTCAATTGCGTCGCCAGGTCGAGCAGTTGATCGGTGTCTTTCTTGATGTCCTGCTGGCGCTGCAGGTTCCGCTTCTTGACCATGTCACGTTTCTGTTCCTCGGTCCACGGGTCCTCAGCCTGTCGTTGCCGCTGACTGCCAGAGGTACTGGCATCTGGCGTCTGCGAGGGATCGACGACCTGCGCCAGGGCGCTGCATCCGTTAAGCGCCAGGAGCAACAGAGTCCCAACTAGTATGTATTCTTTGATCTCTCGCATTACCAAGAACCCCTTGATGGCATTTACGGAATCCGCGTCGATCTGCATCTTCAGCGCACTCATCACGCGTTGCTATAATCGCCGCAACGATGATCACGCCAACGATCAAACTCACCTTGGAAGCCATTATGGCCCCAAATCGCGTCCTTGAGGTAATCGATGACTGGGGCGACGACGCGTTCGATTTCGTGCGCCACCAGGTCCCCCGAATCGTCGCGGTACTGATTATCGCTTTCATCCTAACCCGTTTGCTCAAGCTGGTTTCTCGGCACATGGGAGAACTCAGCAACCGCCAGGATCTTCCTTCCTCAGTCCGTTCCCAGCAACTCCGAACGCTCTCGAGCGTGATCTACAGCGTCGGAGTCATCGTAATCATCTTCATTGCCTCGATGCAGATCCTGCCCCTGTTGGGTATCAACATGGGCCCTTTGCTCGCCAGCGCCGGAATTGCCGGTCTCGCCATCGGCTTCGGATCCCAGGCACTGGTTAAGGATTTCATCAACGGATTCTTCATACTCGCGGAAAACCAGTACGACATTGGCGACACGGTGCGCATCGCAGGAGTGCAGGGCGTGGTGGAGACCGTGACGCTGCGCCGAACCGTGCTGCGCGACTCTGATGGAACTGTCCATACCGTGCCCAGCAGCGAAATCAAGGTGGTCAGCAATCTCACTCGGGATTGGACCCAGATCAACCTGCACGTTTCCGTCGCGTATGGCGCAGACAGCGAGAAGGTGATGGCGCTGCTCAAGCAAGTCGGCGGAGAGATGGCCAGTGACTCTAGCTTCGCCGACATGATTGTTGCCCGTCCTGAGGTCCCCGGAATCGAAAAGATTAGCGGCAACGAAGTGGACTATCTGATGCTGGTCAAAACTAAACCTGGCGCGCAGTATGCCGTCAGGCGCGAGTTGCGGCGCCGCATCAAGTCTTGTTTCGAGAAAAACAACATCGAACCTGGCGATCCCAGCCGGGTGTTCGTCACCGGCATTCCTAAAACAAGTTAGCGATCGCGGTGGATTCCCTACTTCGTAGGTCCACCCAGGCCCGCCCACTTTTCTAGAAGTTGGATGGTCGCGGCGTAATCAAGGTCGTCCCAGCCCTCTTCGCTCGCCAACTCATAGATCTCGTCCACGGTCTCCAGCGCCGGCAGTTTGACGCGCGCCTCTTTAGCGGTGTCGAGTAGCAAGTGAATGTCCTTGTGCATCAACCGCAAGGGAAAATTGGGCGAGTAATCGCGCCGCAGAACGAAGGGCGCTTTGTAATCGACAACGCCCGAACGGATCATCGAAGCCTGGACCAGCTCAACCATTTTCTCCGGCTCGACCCCTAGCTTTCGCGCCAGCGTCAAACCCTCAGCGAATCCTTCATAGATCATCGCTATCTGCAGGTTCATACAGATCTTAGCGGATTGCCCTTTTCCAGTGTCGCCGACGTGAATCACGGTCTTGCCCATGGCCTTGAACAGAGGATCCATGGCCTGTACTGTCTCCGCGGGACCGCCCACGATGAAGATAAGCTGTCCATTCTCGGCGCCGATTTTGGATCCTGTAACGGGCGCGTCAATCCACTGCACACCCTTTTCGGCGACGCGTTGAGCGAAGCGCAGCGTGGCCGACGGCGAGATGGTGCTGGAATCGGCAATCACCATTCCCTCGCGTAGCGACTGCTCGATTCCGTCGTCTGAAAACACCAGGCGTTCTACAGCGGCCGTGTCGGCCACGCACATCCAGACGAGCTCAGCGTCCCGGGCTGCGTCGGCGGGAGAAACAGCTGTTCTCGCTCCGTCGACGTGCTGCCGAGCCGAGCGGTTCCATACCGAAACCTCGTGCCCCGCTTTAACCAGGTTCGAGGCCATTGGGCGCCCCATAATCCCCAAACCAAGAAACGCGATTCGCATGCATCTCTCCTTATGACCGCACTTTGATTTAAGCTGACTGGCTGAACAAGGTCAAGGAACCTCTTTCACCGAAGACGCTGAGGCGCCGCATCGCACGGCAAGTCGGGAGCGTCTAATACACTGACACTTCATGATAGGCATCAGTATCAAACGCAAAGCCGGGCAGTTCAGTACGCTGGTGGGGCGCTCGGCAATGACCCCCCGTAGCGGCACAAGTCGAAAGCCTGTCCTGGTTTCGCGGGAACAGCTCGGCGTTACATTCATTGGGCACTCCAGCTTCTTTCTGCAAATCGGTGGCAAGAATATTCTCATTGACCCGAACTTTGCCCGGTGGATTTTCGTTCTGAAGCGGCTGCGTCGTCCGGGGCTGCGCATGCGGGATCTTCCGCCCATCGATGCGGTGCTGGTCACTCATGCTCATTTCGATCATCTCCACCGTCCTTCGCTGCGAACGATTGCGAATCTGACGTGCAGAAAGTCTGGCAAGCGGCCTATCGTTGTCGTTCCCAAGAACTTGCACGATCTCGTCGGCGATCTCGGATTCTCGCGCGTGGTTGAACTGGAATGGTGGCAGAACTCCCAACTCGGCAACGTCGAAATTACACATACTCCGTCACGTCATTGGGGAGCGCGGGTGGTTCGCGATATTCATCGCGGCTACGGCGGCTATGTGCTGCGCGCCGGCAAACACTCGGTTTATCACGCGGGCGATACAGCGTATTTCGATGGCTTCAAGGAAATCGGAGAACGTCTGCGACCTGACTTGGCGCTTCTGCCCATTGGCGCCTATCATCCCGCTTCATTTCGCAATGTTCACACCAGCCCGGAAGACGCCATTCAAGCGTTTCAGGATCTGGGCGCACGCTGGATGGTGCCCATGCACTACGGCACGTTTCGACTGTCGTATGAGCCCGTGGAAGAGCCGGTGCAGCGGTTATTGGCCGATGCTGAACAGCGCGGCATTGGAAAGAAGATTCGGGTACTGGAAGAAGGCGTCACGCAGTTCTTCGAGTAAGGGTTGACTAAATCCCCACCAGCGCCTGTTCGAGGTCAGCGATCAAGTCCTCGACCTCTTCGATTCCAACCGAGACTCGTACCATCCCGTCGGTCAGGCCGATGGCTTTGCGTCCCGCGACGCCGATCGCGGCATGGGTCATGGTTGCGGGATGCGAAATCAGAGTCTCCACCCCTCCCAATGACTCGCCCAGAGTACAAATCCGCACCCGCTTTAGGAATTTCTTCGCATTGGTAAGTGATCCGGTCTCAAAAGTAATCATCGAGCCGAAGCCGGACATCTGGCGGCAAGCCAGTTCGTATTGAGGATGGCTCTTGAGCCCCGGGTAGAAAACCTTTTTCACCTTGCGATGTTTGCTTAAGTAGGCGGCGATAACACGTCCGCTCTCGTCGTGCTGCTTCATGCGCACCGCCAGCGTCTTGACACCGCGCAATACCAGCCAGCATTCGAACGGCGACAGGATGGCCCCGACGGCCTTCTGCACGAAGGCCAACTTATCCGCTTGGTCTTGGGTGGTGCAAACCAGCACGCCGCCGATTCCGTCGCTATGGCCATTTAGGAATTTCGTGGTTGAATGCAGCACCATGTCCGCGCCCAGTTTGATGGGTTGCTGAAAGTAAGGGGACATGAACGTGTTGTCCACCACCACCTGGCTGCCCCGCTGATGGGCGATCTCGCTGACTGCCGCAATGTCGGTCAGACCCATCAACGGATTGGTGGGCGTCTCGATGTACACGTAGCGGGTGCTCTTACGTATGGCCTTGGTTACATTGCGCGGATCGCTGGTATCGACGTAGGTGAACTCCAGCCCGAAGTTCGCCAGCACCTGGTTGAACAAGCGCGGCACACCGCCGTAGAGATTGTTCGATGCGACGATGTGCTCGCCCGCCTTCATCAGGTTCGCCAGTGCCGCAACCGCGGCCATTCCGCTGGAAAAAACTCGCGCTGCGACGCCACCTTCCAACGAAGCCAGGTTTTGTTCAAGCCGCGTGCGTGTAGGGTTGCCGGCGCGCGAATAGTCGTACCCCTTGGTCTTGCCCAACTCTTCCTGGGCATACGTCGAGGTGGCAAAAATTGGAGGCGCGACCGCTCCGGTGGATGGATCAGGCTCGTTTCCAACATGGATCGAGCGCGTAGCGAACCCTGCTTGCTTTTTGCTCATGAAGTCTTCTTGGCCTTTTTCTGAATAAGCAGGCGTGTTGGAATTTTCCGGCTATCCGTTGAAGTGAAAGATGTCCTTGGAAAGATATCGTTCCGCCGAATCCGGAATGATGGTCGCCACTCGCTTGCCGGGGCCCAGCCGTTTGGCAATGTGGATTGACACGAAAACGTTGGCGCCAGCGCTCGATCCGGCCAGCACACCTTCCTGCGCGGCGAGCTTCTTCACCATGTCGAAACCATCGCGATCGCTGACCGCGATGATCTCGTCCGCGAGCGTGCCATCGAAGGTCGCAGGAATGAAGCTGGCACCGATGCCTTCGATCTCGTGGTCCCCTTTCGGGCCGCCTCCCAGTACAGATCCATCTGTCTCCACGGCTATCGCCAGGACCTGCGGATTCCGCTCCTTGAAGTAGCGCGCTACTCCGGAAAACGTTCCGCCGGTGCCGGCGCCGATCACGACGGCGTCGACGCGACCTTGTAACTGATCGTAGAACTCGCGGCCCGTAGTCTCGTAATGGAAGTCAGGATTCGCCTGGTTTTCGAATTGCGCGGCAACCCAGGAGTTTGGAGTCCTGGCGGCGCGCGCTTTCACCAGATCGATCGCACCCTGCATTCCCTCCGCATAAGGGGTACGGATCACCTCAGCGCCAAGCGCCTCCATGAGAGTGACCTTTTCCTGGGAAAATCGCTCTGGGACTGCCAGCACAACCTTGTACCCGCGATTGCACCCGATCAGGGCGAGCCCAATGCCTGTGTTGCCGGCGGTGGCCTCAAAAATCGTGGCGCCCGGCTGCAGGCCGCCTTCTCGTTCGGCGCGCTGAATCATTCCCAGTGCGGCGCGGTCCTTAATGCTGCCACCGGGGTTGAGATACTCGAGCTTAGCGTAGACGTCAGCTGCGTTAGCGGGGACAACTTTGCGAAGGTGGAGAACTGGCGTCTCGCCAACCAGTTCGGTGATCTCTTCCGCTACCCGCGGAGTGGCCATTTCGGCAGTTTTCATGATTACCTGCAGGTTGACGGTGTCGACTGACAAGGTTACGTGATGCCGATTACTTGGGTCAACGACAGCCAATCTCTTAGCTTGCGCCAGAGCGTAATGGCTGTTCTGGCAATGTGCGGAGCGCGTTCTCGGCTTATCTGCCCGAAAACGCGAGACGATTACTTGGCCACAGTTTTACCTGAGGGCGCATCCGAGCCTGCCCGACTCTGACCGGCGTAGTATCCACTACGTGTCCGGACCTGGAGTTTCTTGTAGCCTTTGGCGGTGGCTTCCACTTTTACGGTGCGAAAGCCGCCTTCGCTCTGCGGTTTTGACGGCTTATATCCGATGGTGTATTGATTGCGGATATCGTGGGCGATTTGTTGGGTGATGGCATCCACTTCGCTAAGACTCTGCGGGAAAAACGCAATACCACCAGTTTCCTCGGCCATCTGCCGCAAGGCGCGACGCGCTCGCTTGGAATGTTCGTCCCCCAGCAGTCCAATGGTGTAGACAGTCGGCCCGTTTTCCTCTTGTAGTCGCCGAATCGCCTGTTCCAGAGACTCGTGACTGGCATTGTCTTCCCCATCGGTCACCACCAGCAGGACTTTCTTCTCCAGCAAGCCAGGTTTTTTCAAGTGATCCGAAGACGCAACCACCGCGTCATAGAGGGCGGTCCCACCGCGTGCTTCTATCCGTTCCAACGCATCTTTCAGTTTGGGAATTGACGAGGAGTAGTCCTGATCGAGGAAGAAGTCTTCGTTGAAGTTCACAACGAACACCTTGTCCTGAGCGTTGCTGGACTTCACGAAGTTAATCGCGGCGGCATTCACGGCCTGGCGCTTATCGCGCATTGAACCAGAGTTATCGATCACGATTCCCATGGCAACGGGAATATCTTCCCGCCGGAAGGAAATGACCTTCTGGGGCTGGCCGTCCTCAAAAACCGCGAAATCGCTGCGATCGAGGTCGGTGACCAAGCGATTCTTGTCGTCCACCACCGTGGCGTGCAGTGTTACCTCGTCAACTTCCTTGCGGAAGACATACACATCGCCGCTTTTCTCAGCCGGCGCTTGTCCCTGATCGGCGGATGGAGCCGATTGAGTCGGCTTCGGGTCAGTCGGAGCGGTCGAATTCTGTCCGACTGCGAGGGACCCAAGGAAGAGTAAGGCGGCGGTCAGGAAGAAAAAGCTTCTATTCCGTAGGCGCATAGTATCCCGTTTTGGCATAAACGTGCAGGGGCGGAAGGCCCTTCGGCGGATTCAACTTTACTTTGATCTTTCGCCATTTCCCATCCCGCGTCGGATTGGTCGGACGGTATCCAAGGATGTACTGGTTCCTCAATTCAATTCCGATCTTGGTGGCTACATCAGCCAGTTCGTTGGTATTTCCAATGGTGAAGGTGCGGCCGCCCGTCACGTCTGAAATCTCGGAAAGGAGTGCCGGACCTTCCCGCTCCTCCGCGGTCTTGAAATCACGGTCATAGAGGCCGATACCATAAATCTGCACATCTGCCTCCTTCACCATCGACTTGATTTCGGCTTCGGTGTAACGGCTATGGTTGTCACCTCCGTCCGAAATGATGAGGAGAGCTTTCTTCTCGTGTTTGGCCTTGCGCATACGATTCATGCCAAGGTAGATGGCGTCGAGCAGCGCGGTTCGTCCCTTCGGGGAGGCGTACACCAGCTTGCTCTGGATGTCCTCGATAGACGTGGTGAAATCTGCAAGGACTTCCGGCTTTTCCGAAAAAGTTACAAGGAAAAACTCGTCTTGCGGATTTGCAGTCTTGAAAAATTCCACGACCGCATCGCGTGACTTGTCGATCTTGTTCGACATCGACCCGCTGACATCAAAAATTACACCCAGCGATACCGGAGCGTCCTCGCTTGAGAAGTGACGGATCTCCTGCGGCTGGCCACTGTCAGTCAGGACGAAATTGTCCTTCTCCAGCCCTGTCACCAGCCGGTTCATTGGATCCGTAACTGTCACCGGCACCAGAACCAGGTCAACATCCTTGCGGATAGGCTTGGTGTGCGTCTTGAGGGACGGATCGACCGAAACTCCGGCGGCCTTGGCGTCCGCTGCAACCGCCGGTGGCATGACGGTTGGGTCGGGCTTGGCGTCCTTCTTCTGTTCGCGCGGGACGACATGAATATCCGATTGCTCATTCTGGGCGAGTGCTGGCACGACGGTGCAAGCGCTAAGCAGCGCCACCGCAATCATCCGAGCGAAACCGTTACGCAGGCACAACAAGGTATGGACGGGATGGAAGGTGAAACGTCCCGCCCCATCACGCACAAAGCAGGGCCGAATCATCGAGTTGGCTGACCCGGCTCCCTTACTGCCACCGCGGGCCATGGGAACCTCTACGCAAGTGGGGTGAATGGTATCACAGGTTGCGGCCAACCTTGTCATCTTGACCACTGTCCCCTTGGCTTGCATTCCGGTCCTTCATTCCTCTTGATGTAGCTGCAGCTGCCCCGGTTTCCTTTTCTCAAACTGCTACAATCGAACTTCGTCCTGAACGCGGCTATTGGTGCACATCGCGCATCGGGAAACCTAATTCCTATGGCAAAAATATACCCTTTTAAAGCTCTGCGATATGACCCGGCCAAGGTGTCTCCCGCCCAAGTAGTTACCCAGCCTTACGACAAGATTTCTCCCGCCATGCAGGACCGTTACTACGCAGCCAGTCCTTACAACTTGGTGCGGGTCATCCTCGGCAAGGCCGAAGCCGGTGACAATGAACAAAGCAACGTCTACACCCGGGCTGCTGTAAGCTTAGAACACTGGCGCGCGGAGCAGGTTCTGGTACGTGACGCCCAACCCAGCATTTATCTCTACACGCAAACCTTCAAGGTCCCTGGGGACCCTACGGATACGCAACTCGAACGCCGGGGTTTTATCGCCGCGGGCCAGCTTGAGGAATACGACAAGAAAGTTGTCTTCCGCCACGAGCAAACGCTCAGCAAGCCCAAGGCAGATCGTCTCAACCTTCTGAAGGCAACCCAAGCGCATTTTGGTCAGATTTTCATGCTTTACAGCGATCCGGCGGCTGCCGTCGACTCAGCCCTTGCCCAAAATCGCTCCCCCGACGTCGAGGTGCGGGATGAGGATGACGTGATGCACCGGATGTGGAGGGTTTCGGATCCGGCGACGATCGCGAAAGTCCAGGCTGCCATGGATGACAAGAAGCTCATCATTGCCGATGGCCATCACCGCTACGAAACTGCGCTGAACTATCGTAACGAGATGCGCAGAATGGGCGGCGGGAACGCCAATACCCCGTATGAGCGCCTCATGATGACCTTCGTGAACATGGACTCATCTGGACTGGTCGTGTTGCCAACCCACCGCGTCGTGTTTGGACTTGACGGCTTTGAGGTTGCCAATATGAACGCAAAACTGGGCAAATACTTCGACGTTGAGGACCTCGGCCCTGCAACTGACATGAAGTCTGCGATGGACCGCCTCCGCGAGGCGGGCAAACAAGGCTCTGCGTTGCTGGCCGTCACCGCGAAGGGAGATTTCCTGCTACGTTCGCACCCGGAGCAAGATTCACCGGCGCTCGCGGGTCAGTCGGAACGCCAGTGCAGCCTCGACGTTGTTCAACTGCACAAGCTGGTGCTGGAAGAGACTCTTGGAATGTCTGAGGAAGACATCCGCAATCAGAAGCACCTTAAGTACGTGCGCGAGGCCAAAGAAGCAACCGATGAAGTCAGTAAGGGCGCGAACGTCGCGTTCCTGATGAATCCCGTGCGCATGCAGCAAGTCCGCGACATCGCGTTCGGAGGCGAAGTGCTGCCTCAGAAGTCCACCGACTTCTTTCCCAAACTGCTCAGCGGCCTCACCATTTATTCACTGGAGGACGACGTCCAAGGAACGGTAGCGGGAGGACACTAGGTTGCAGTTGTCGCGCCTCAGTGCGGTTCCCATTGCGGCGACTGCGTTTGCGATTGCGCTGCTTGGTGGAGCCGCTCACTTGCTGCGTTACCCCACCATCCAAGCACAGACGCCAGCGGCGTCCCAACTCTCGGTTTACTCACCACAAGTCTTTTACACTGTCCCGCTTCTCAATCTGAATGGACAGCCTTACGTCGGTTTAGTCGAATTGCTGGAACCGCTGGGCACGGTCGACGCACGCCCTGATGGCAAAAAGTACAAGCTGAAATTCACTTCGCCTGGCGCTCACGAGTTGGAATTTCAGTTCCAGGAAGGCAAAGACAATGGCAAAGTGAAGGGCGACAAAGTGAAACTGCCGTCCCTCTTCGCCATCCAGAGTGGCCGGGGATACGTTCCTCTTGCGTCGGCCAGCGAGTTGTTATCCCGGGCCCTCTCGACACAGATTCGACTCAACCCAACTGCGCGGCGCCTATTCATTGGCAACATTGGAGATCGGTTTACGCTTGATCTGCGCAAGGGTACTCCATCCAAACTGTTCGTGAGCTTTGACTCAACAGTAAACCCAACCATTGCGACGGAGCCGGGACACATCCGCTTCACTTTCCGCCGCGAACCTGTAATGTCCGTCGTGGACCACGAAACCTTCACGGATCCGCTGATTACGGGAGCGAGTTTCTCGGAACACGACGGCATCGCCGAACTGGACATAAGCGGCACCTCAGCCCTGATGGCGAACTTCGCAGACGGTGGCAAGACCATTATCGTGACCGGCGCGCCTCCGCCCCCTCCATCTGTTTCCGAGTTGCCGATTGCGCAGCCAAGTGTAGTACTGTCAACGGCACCGATAGTGAAAGCGCCTGCGGGGCCACGTTTTCTGGTACTGATCGATCCCGCCCACGGAGGCAGTGAAATCGGCTCAGCCATCAGTCCCACACTCCCTGAGAAGGATGTAGTGCTCGCGCTCGCCCGCAAGGTGCAGCACGAACTAGCGAATCGTGGCATTGCGGCTGGCTTACTCCGCAACTCCGACATCACCATCACGCTCGACCAGCGCGCCATTTCGGCCAACGCCGCCCGTCCGGCCATCTATGTCGCGATCCATGCTGCCAACAGCGGTAAGGGAGTGCACGTTTTCACCTCGCTGCTGCCTGCAGCGGTGGTTTCCACGCGTGATTTCTTACCCTGGGAATCGGCGCAAACGCCCTATCTCGACCTCAGTGCATCCGTAGCTGGATCTGTTTCCGCCGAATTGGAAACGCGCAAACTGCCCAACACCGTTCTAGCTGCTCCGCTGCGGCCGATGAACAACATTGCGGCTCCGGCGATTGCCATCGAGATCGCTTCGCCCAGCGGTGACGTCAACGAAATCGCAAGCGCGACCTACTTGGATCAAGTTGCGCAATCGATTGCCGCCGGAATCGCGGCCGTGCGCGGCAAAATCTTCGAGGTGCGCCCGTGACCCGGCCCATCGTCGCGATGTTTATCGTGCTGCTACTGATCGCTGCCGGCCTTGGGTTCTACGCCTACCACCTCAAAGCAAAGGTCGCGGCTGACGAACAACGCTTGGCGCAGCAGTCGGTCGTGGTCGTGCCTCCGGCAAGTGGTCCGACCGCGTCGATTACGCTTTACGTCGCTTACGACCAGGAAGGCGGGTTGCGCCGTACACAGGTCAACATCGCGCTTCCCCAAGAGCGTAGCGAACGAGCCCGGGCCGTTCTGCGTTCGCTCCTTGTCACGTATCTGCAGCCGGGTTCGCCGCATCCCATCGGTGCTGGATCTGATGTTCGTGATGTCTTCCTGCTGGGAAGCGATACGGCTGTGGTTGATACCAGCGCTGGCTTCGCCGACTCGCATCCGTCAGGAGTCCTGGCTGAAGAACTGACCATCGCTTCCATCGTCTCCACCCTCAACGGCAACGACCCGCAGATCACGCGCGTGAAAATCCTCGTCGATGGCAAAGAGCGCGATACACTTGCCGGTCACGCCGACCTGCGCCGCTTTTACCTGGCCAGCGGTATCGGGCAGGTCTTGAAGGACACGCAGTGACACTTCCTCGCATCGGAGTATTCGACTCAGGCGTCGGCGGCCTTACCGTGCTTCGTGCTATGTCCGAGCAAATGCCGGCGCACTACCTCTACTTTGGAGACACCGCCCGGCTGCCTTATGGAACCAAGTCCGCCGAGACGGTTGCAAGATACGCCATCGGCGCCACCCGTTTTCTGGAATGCCAGAACATCGATTTGCTGGTAATCGCCTGCAATACCGCAACGGCTTTAGCTCTACCGCAGATCAAGCACGCAGCGCGGGTCCCGGTCATAGGCGTGGTCGAACCCGGAGCCGCCATGGCCGCCGAAGTCAGCCGCAGCCGCTCAGCTATCGTTATCGCAACCGAGGCAACCGTCAGCAGCCACGCTTATCGGGATGCGCTTCGGCAGCACGGGTTGGAAGCGTATGAGAAAGCGTGCCCGCTGTTTGTCCCCCTGGTCGAAGAAGGATGGATCGACCATCCCGTTACTGAGCAGGTCGCCCGTATCTATCTCGGCGAGGCCATGGCACAGTCATCGGACACCGCGGACGTGCTGGTGCTGGCCTGCACCCACTACCCGTTGATAGCTCCCCTGTTGCGCCGCATTACGCCCTCATACGTAAAGATCGTGGACTCCGCCGAATCGACTGCGCGAGTGGTGCGTAACCTTTTGCTCGACCAGTCAGCGCCAATCGAGCCGCAGGACAACAGGCTTGTAATTTCCTCTGGCGCTCCTTCCGACCACCGCAGTTTTCGCTTCTTCGTGACCGACTCGGTGGATAAATTCAAGCGGCTGGCCACCCGTTTCCTGGGACGCCAGGTTGACCACGTCGAGCACGTGGACCTCGGCGGCTGA
>DATBZX010000229.1:0-3379 GCA_036512955.1 Terriglobales bacterium | reverse complement strand
GCGGCTCGCGAACATGCTCTTTCGACCTCGTGGGAGCAGATTTTCGAGGGTATGTACAGGACTTACGAGCGCTGCTTCTACGCTGCAGATAGTGTCCGCCACGAAATTCTTGATGTCGCAGGTGTCTAGCGCGGGAAGGTTTTGTCGTAGCTGGACCAAGAGTTTTTTTGGATTGGGCTGTCAATTCTGTCCGGAGCCGTTGCCTTCTATGTGGATTGGTCCACGCAGCCACTGCCTGCTAGTCCTCGCCTGCATCGCTGGGGGCCTGCTGTCGCCAGGGCGGCAGTTTGCCCAGAATCAAGACCCCGGCCCGGCGCAACTCACCGTCCCTCAAGTAGTGGACCAACTGGTGAAGAGAAATGCTGAACGCGCCAATGCGCTGGGGAGCTATCGGGGCCGGCGCTTGTATCGCCTCGACTACGTAGGTTTCCCCACGCATCTGCACGCCGAGATGCTTGTGGACATGAGGTACACGGCGCCGGCCAGCAAAGAATTTACAGTCGTTTCGCAAAGTGGGGAAAAGTGGATCATCGATCACGTTTTCAAACGGTTGCTTGAGACCGAACGCGCAGCGGTCGAAGGCGAGAACTGGAAACACACCGCGCTCGATAATCAGAATTACAATTTCACTTCAGGCGCCGACGACGGTGCCGATAAACTCTGCCCTTATGCTCTGGCGGTCGAACCGAAAGTGCCGACCAAGTTTCTCTACGGAGGCCGAATCTGGGTGAATGCGAAGGACTTTGCGGTTTGCCGAATCGAAGCCCAGCCCGCCAGGAACCCATCGATCTGGATCAAGCGGACCGACATTCGTCATACCTATCTGAAGGTCGGCGATTTCTGGCTGCCCAAGGAGAATACGAGTGTTTCCATTATTCGCCTGGGTGGTCGCGCCACGCTGACCATCGAGTACCAGAACTACGAAATCCTGAGCGCGCACCCTCTCCCGGAAACCAATGTGGGGGGAGTTCCGCATTTGGCTCTGGGTGGGCACTAGTTTGCGGCCAGTCGGCTAAACAGAACGCTGCCACTGATTGCAATTTCAAGTTATCATTTCAGCGAGACTGGCGCTGGTACCGCTGATTGCGACCTCGCGAACATTGACAAATCATTTGGGGGAAGGATGACCATCAACTCTGTGCGGACACGTGACGGAAGCGACAGCTCCATACGCTTTCAACCAATGGAGCGCCTAAAAGTATATTTTTTCGGGGCAACTGTATTGTTTGCATCGTTTGGGATGGGTGAAGCGGTCTATCGACTCTTGTTTTCAGAGTTTGACGGCGCAACCGATCGTATTCCGGTTGAGGTGCTGTTTGGTTTGGTATTTGCCTGGCTCGCCACTAAGTTCGTCGGCGGCGTTTACAGAAATCGCAAGGAGAGGAGCGCAAGACTCAACTTCATTTGGGCTCGGAATCATCAAATACGAGGCGCTGTGGAAGGAATCAGTACGTTGGCCCACCCATTGAAAAACCAACAATCGATCAGAGTGATCCGCGAAGAAGTAGATAAGATTGAGTGGGCGCTTAAGGAGATCTTGCCGAGCTAAGCTTCTCGTCTAACCAGCAATACTCTTCCAGCCTCTCACCGCGACTTGTGTAGCGACCGCCAAAGGTAGCCGCAGGATTTATTGTGATCGGTATTTCGATTCGAGACAGCCTGTGATAAATCCCGGATGGTCGCTAGCCTTGATCGGAAACGCCTCGGGGCAGACTTTTGGGGCGGAGTGGGGATCTCGATCCGAGGCGTTTTCGATAAGGAGACTAGGAGGAAGCCGCTGGCGTTTGCGGCGGACGCGGTGCGCTATGGGATTTGAATGCCAGTTGGCGGCCAAGTCGAGAGTTGGGCAAGCGCCGGCGAACGGGAAAGGCCGGGTCGCGATCGGTGACAGCGTCGCACGTGCCTGCAAGAGGGTGCGCGGAAACCTGCGCGGGAGCCTGTCGCCGTGGGGTAGACACACGAATGCGTCGATGTGCCGGAGCACATCGCAGGAGCAGTAGTGAGGCACGCGCTACGACGAATCGAAGTAAGTGCATGTGGATAATTCCGCAGCCGTAAATCTCTGCGCCAGGATCATGGCCGCGCCGCAACGTGGGCAATGCCAGACAGAAGAAGTCTCCGAGGAAGCTTGGCAGGTCGCCGCTTGGACAGGCGGAGGGGCGTTGCTGGATAGCAGGCGTCGGGAGAGTGCCAGGCGGGAAACGCGAAAGCGATTGGCGAGAAACCCGAAGTGACGGATGCGCACGAAGCCTCTGGGGAGCACGTGCAGAAAGAAGCGCCGTAAGAACTCGTTGGCGCCAAGCGTCATCTTGCCTTGCTTGCCACCGTGGGCATAGTCCTTCCAGCGAAAGGTGACGCGCTCCTGGTCGAAGGCCAACAAGCGATGATTGGAAATGGCCACACGATGGGTGTAACGGCCGAGATAGCGCAATACCTGCAGAGGCCCACCGAAGGCTTGCTTGGCATAGACGACCCAGTCGTGGCGGTGCAGGCGGCGGATGAGTTTTGCGAACTGCTGCGGATCGGCGAGAGCGGCGGCCGGGCCGGCGCAGCAGAGTTGGTTGCGGCGGTGCAGACGTTTGAGGCCGGCGAGGAACTTGCCGCGAAAGACGCAGCTGAGGACCTTCACGGGTAAGAAAAAAGGATAGCGTGGGCGGACCCATTGACGGTGGTCCGGCGAGAGTCCGCCCGCAGGAATGGCGCAGTGTATGTGGGGATGGAGGAGCAGGTTCTGTCCCCAAGTGTGCAGGATGCTGATCACGCCGATCTCGGCGCCCAGGTGTTTGCGATCGATGGCGATCTCCAGCAAGGTTTGAGCGCTGGCGGTGAACAGCAGGTCGTAGAACAAACGCGGGTTTTCCAAGGCCAGCACATTGAGTTCGTGGGGCACAGTGAACACGACATGAAAGTAACTGGTGGTCAGGAGTTCGCGTTCGCGGGCCGCCAACCAGCGCTCGCGCGCTTGCGTCTGGCACTTGGGGCAGTGCCGATTTCTGCACGAGTTGTACGAGATGGCCTGATGACCGCAGCTCGGGCAGACATCGCGATGACCGCCCAGCGCTGCGGTGCGGCAGCGCAGAATGGCCCGAAACGCTTTGAGCTGCTGAAAGCCAAAGCTGGATCGATACCGATCCAGAAAGCGATCGCCCTGCACGCGAAGGATGTCGGCCACCTCGAAGGTGGGCCGAGTCATTTTTCGTTTTTTCGTTTAAAGCTGCGGCTGATGTTCTCGGTGCTCGATAGAGAGAGACTGTCCAGCGGATTGTGAACTGCCTGCAAGTGCCGCTGCGACAGATGCAGGTACTGGGCGGTCGTTTCCAGATCACCGTGCCCGAGCAGAACCTGGATGGTGCGCAGGTCGGTGCCGGCCTCCAATAAG
>DATBZX010000228.1:0-3855 GCA_036512955.1 Terriglobales bacterium | reverse complement strand
GTCGTGAAGTACTGGTTCCAAGCGAAGGCGGGACTCAGTTCCTGCAATTGCGCAGTGGTCAGCTTGTGGTAAACCTTGGTGGGATCGCGCTGATCGGTGCGGTCCAGCGACGACTTGGCCAGATCGGTCTCCACTTTCATGACCGTCTTAGCGTCGGCCGCAGCCTTTGCCGGCGACTCGCCGTACAACTCGAACATCTTGGCGACATGCTTTTCGTACTTCTCGCGCAGTTCCACCGACTTAGGATCGGTCTTGAAGTAATAGTCCTTATCGGGCAATCCGAGTCCGCCCTGATCGGCGGTGGCAATATCGACCTTCGAGTCCTTGAAGTCAGGCTCGGCGCCGAAATCGAAAAACGCTTTGACCCCTCCGTGATGCAGTCCGCCGAGCACGCCGGCAAGCTGCTTCTTGTCGGACATGGCATTAATACTATCCATCGCGGGCTTGACCGGGGCGACGCCCTTGGCCTCGATGCCCGACTCATCCATGCAGGAATAGTAGTAGTCGCCGATCTTCTGGTTGATCGCGCTGCGTCCCGGCGTGTCCGCCGAATGCTTGTCGAGAATGCCGCGCAGGATGGTCTGGTTGCGCTCGTGCAGCTCGTTGAAACGCCCCCAGCTCGACTGGTCGGGCGGGATGGGATTGTTCTTCAGCCAGCTTCCGCAGGCGTAGTGATAGAAGTCATTACAGGGATCGACCGCCTTGTCGATGGCGGTTAAATCGAAGCTGGAAACACTGGCCGCCGGCTTCGTGGATGCGCTGCTCGCGTTCTGCGCCAGCGCGGAAATTCCGGCCAGCAGGACCACGCCAGCCGTAAGCATCAATCGTCTCATGATTACCTCGCTCGAAATGTACGAACAACGTTATTGGAAGCCATCTCAGAAATCGGGGTGGAAGGGCATGGCATCGGCAGCCAGTTTCGCCGCTCCGCGGCTCGATCAATTTCCCACCTGACCGCGGGCTTACGCCCGCGGCTAACGCAAATGTCGCCGCTGCGCGGCTAGGTTTGTTCGCGGTTTATACGGCCGTCGCAACCCAGCCTAGTTGGTGCACATCCCAGCCGCTGCTGTATACGGCCGTCGCAACCCAGGCTAGTTCGCGCACCTGGCAGCTGCTGGTCTATTTCGGTCTTCGCCGCTCCGACATTCATGCGACGACTTCTGTGCGCCATAGCTTCTATACGTTGCACGGAGGCTGTCGGTTCTCGGCCCGGTACGACGTCCGCGTCCTGCTTCAGCCTCACCACACCCGGCAAGCGTTTGCGCTCACCATGGGCTGGCCGACCTTGCATCCGAAGGCCTGCTGAAATGCCGCCGAGTTCTGCACTGCGCCGTTCACGCGCCACTCTCCGGGTGAGTGCGGATCGGTCAGCACGCGCTTGCGAGCTTCCTGCGGGGTCACGTTCTGGCACCAGATCTGGCCGTACGCCAGGAAGAACCGCTGCTGTGGCGTGTAGCCGTCGATCGGCTTCACCGGAGTTTTGCCGATGATATCGGTCAACGCCATGTAAGCCAGCTTGAGACCGCCGTTGTCGGCGGTGTTCTCGCCCAGCGTCAGCTTGCCGTTGAGTTTTACCTCGCCCTTATCGTCCTTTACGGCCACAAAGCTGGAGTACTCGTTGGCGGTGCAGTCAGCGCGCTTCTCGAATTCCTTGCCGTCTTCGGGCGTCCACCAGTCTTTGAAGTTGCCTTGCGCGTCGTACTTGCGGCCCTGGTCGTCGAAGCCGTGAGTGAGTTCATGGCCTATCACCACGCCGATGGCGCCATAGTTCACCGCGTCGTCCATCAGCTTGCCGTAGAACGGAGGCTGCAGGATGCCCGCGGGGAAGTTGATGTCATTCATCGGCGGACGATAGTAGGCATTGACGGTCGGCGGAGTCATGCTCCAATCCTTGCGGTCGGTGGGCTTGTCGATCTTGTTGTACTGGCGCTTGACCTCAAACGCACCCGCACGCGCAATGTTGCCGGAGTAGTCGTCGGATCTGATGGTCACGCTGCTGTAATCGCGCCACTGGTCGGGATAGCCAATATTGTTCACGATGGTGTTCAGCTTTACGTATGCCTGCTTTTTGGTCGTGTCTGACATCCAATCCAAGTGGTTGACGTCCTGCTGCATGGCGCTCTCGATGGCCTTCACCATCTTCAGCGTGCGTTCTTTTCCTGCGGCGCCGAAGGTGCGGTCCACATAAAGCTGGCCCAGCGCCATGCCCAGGCTTTGGTCGGTGGCCTTCACGCAGCGTTTCCAGCGCGGCTCCATTTCTTTCTGTCCAGACATGTACTGGCCGTTGAAGGCGAAGTCCTCCTGGACGAACGCCGCCGTTAGCGTCGGAGCATAGCTGTTGATCATCTTCCAGCGGAGGTAAGTCTTCCAGTCGGCGACCGACACGGTGTCAAGCTGAGCGTTGACCTGCTTGAAGAAGTCGGGATTGCCTACGTTGAGCCCGGAGAACTTCGGCGAACCGTTGCCGGCGAAGTAAGCGATGAGATCGAAGTTGGGAGCAGCGGTGGCGATTTCCGTGACCGTCGTCTTGTGGTCACGCGTCTTGGGATCGCGGCGCAGGGTGCGATCCATCGAGGCCTGGGCCAGTCCGGTCTCCACCGCCAGCACGGTCTTGGCTTCGGCAGCGGCAACGTCGGGCTTGTCGCCAGCAAGTTCGAACATCTTCTGCACGTGCTCGAGATACTTCTGCCGGGTCTCCACTGACTTGGCATCGTCTTTGATGTAGTAATCGCGGTCGGGCAGGGTGAGTCCGCCCTGGTCGATGTAGGCGATGGTCGCGTTCGAGTCATGCATGTCGGGCTGGCCGTAGAAGGCGAATAGCGCCGGACGGCCACTCTGGTGCATGTAGGCGATCTGCTTGATCACGGCGGCTTTCGTGTTCACGCCGTTGATGCGCGCCAGTTCGGGGGCCAGTGGAGCGGTCCCCTTCTTCTCGATGGTGCTCTCATCCATGCATGCGCCGTAAAATTCGCCCACCATTTTTTCGGAGGCGCTGTGCTTGCCGGGAGCCTGGGCCTGAACGAGAATGTCGCGCAAGATGTAGAGGTTATGTTCGGCGAGTTCGTCGAATCGTCCCCAACGCGACTTGTCAGCAGGAACGGGATTATTCTTGATCCAGTTACCGCAGGCGTACTGGTAGAAGTTCACGCAAGGTTCAACGGACTTGTCGATCGCCGTCACATCGAAGCTGGGAATTTCTTTGGGAGCGGCGGAAGTGGATGGAGTGGTTTGGGCCGAACAGAAGATTGCGGCACACAGCAGGAGTAGAACCGAAAGAACACGCTTCGGCATAATAGCCTCGCCTCATGAATTTTGTCTCGCGACGCGTTTGCACCCGCGCGGGACCTTACGAAGGGTAGGGCCTAGTGCACCCGGATGGAGACGGAAGAGCGGCAAATCTCCAACCAGAAACAGTACTACAAACTTCTTAGACTGGGAAATTCGTGGAGGGTATGCAGCTACCTTGGTGGTTGCAACACACTAGAAGAGCTTCAAGTAGATCGTGAGGTATTTCTTCGGGTCCTTGCGGACCGCCGCGACCAGGTTTCGCGTTTCCACCAGCATCTGGTCGGCGTTGTTATAGAGCGAGGGATCGACCATCAGCTTGCCTGCAGTCCCTTCCCCTTTGTCGAGCCGGTCGAGGATGGAGTTCAACCGCGTGACGGTGGTATCGAGCTTCTTTGCCAGTTCTTCGTCTTTGGCCAGCTTTCCGAGCGTTCCCTTGCCGGCGTTGATGTCGGTAATCAGCTGGTTGGCCTTCGCCATGGTCTGGTTGGCGTTGTCATAGAGTGCCGGGTCTTTCATAAACTTGCCAATGGTGCCCTGACCGCTATTGATCTGGTCGATGGTCTTGTT
>DATBZX010000227.1:0-17126 GCA_036512955.1 Terriglobales bacterium | reverse complement strand
CGCCAAGTATGACGACGAGTTCAACCAGAACGGTTCCACGTCCGGCGGTGTCACCGGCACACTCTCGCACACCTGGGACAAACTCAAGCACGGCAAACTGGAAGGCGACAAACCGCCCACAGCGGGCGAACTGCGCGACGTGCTGCTGAGCAACGTTGTCTCGCAAATCGCCTCGCGCCTGGTGAATACCGAGGAGCCCGTCGAAGTCCTGCTCGCCCGCGGCAAGCTCGACGAAGCCGACAAGCTGGCCGAAGCCAATCTGTGGACGCGCAATCTCGAAGCCCTCGAAAACATGACGCCCTTCCCCAGCAAGGAAGACGACGCCTATCGCCTCTACAACATCGGAGTGGCCTACGAGGCCCTGGCCTATGCGTCGGAGGATTCTAAGGCGGCGCAGAAGTACCTGCAGGAAGCCGCCATCAATTACGGCAAGGCCATCGACGACAAGCCGGCGGAAAAGTATTTTCTCCAGCCGCAGAACCGCATCGACACCGCCATCGCCCACTATAAGCGGTTGCGCGAACAGCCCAAGACAGTGGCAGCCGCCGATACTGCCAGTGCGTCCGCTGCGGGCGACTCGTCCGCCAAGTCCGGGCGCGCCTCGACATCAGGTATGACAAAGAGCGGTTCGACCAAATCGACCACGCCCAGCACGGGCACAAGCGCCGCGAAGTCGGCGGCTGCTGCGCCGAAGAAACCGGCAGGCCCATCGCTCAACAACGATCAGGTCATTCAAATGGTGAAGGCCGGCGTGGATGAGGACAACATTATTGACACCATCCATTCGGCGGGCGCGGTGAACTTCGATCTCAGTGTGGATGGCCAGGTGAAGCTGGCGCAGAACGGCGTGAAGGGCAAGGTACTGACCGCGATGAAAACCCGCACCCGCCAGTTGACGTCCCACTAACCATGCTGCTTCGCTCCATCTCGCGCCTTGCACTCGCAGCGCTTCTGCTCAGCGCTCTGGCCACCGCGCAAGAACGCTGCGGCGCCGGCACCGACCTGATGGTGCAGGCCCTGGAGCGCGTGCAGCCCAACAGCACTCCCTCGCAGATTCGTGACGCCGTCGAGTTGCTCAAGCACGCCACCTCAGAGTGCATCAGCCTGGGCGATGCCTGGTACTACCGTTCGCTGCTCGAGCGCAAGTTGGGAAACGCAAAGCTCGCTGACTACTCTCTGGAAAAGGCGCGCCAGAACAACTCCGAGGCCTTGCAGCAGCAGCTTGATCCCTTCGTTCTCTCTACCAATCCTGCGATCAGACCCGCGGGCCCGGTGCGCGAGAAATGGGCGCTCATCGTCGGGATCGGCAAGTTCCAGGACAAGTCCATTCCAACTTTGCGCTACACCACCGCCGACGCTACCGGCTTTGCTGACGCGCTGAAGAACGCCGGCATCGGGCGCTTCAAGCCCTCAAATGTAGCCGTCCTGACGGATTACCAAGCCACCACCACGAACATTCGGGAGAAACTAAACTGGCTGGCCCGCACCGCCCAGCCTGACGACCTGGTCGTCATCTATATCGCCACCCACGGCTCTTCGCGCGACCTCGACACGGCCGGTGTGAACTACATCATCACCGCTGATACCGAGATTTCTCCCAAGAAACACGCTCCCGGCGACACCACGGCCGACACTGACAAGGATATTGACCACGACGCCCTGTTCGCCACCGCGCTACCCATGGTTGACGTGACCAATACGGTTGCCAGTCGCGTGCATGCGCAACGCGTCGCGGTTTTTCTCGACACATGTTTCAGCGGCGCGGCCGCTGGCTCCGGCGGGACAAAGACCGTCGCCTCAGCTCTGGCGTTGAAGTCCATTTCTGGAACCACCTTGAGCCGTATGAGCGAAGGCGCGGGCCGAGTGATCCTCGCCGCCAGCCAGGAGAACCAGGAGTCGCTGGAGAGTCCGTCGCTGCAGCACGGCTACTTTACCTACTACCTGCTCGAAGCGCTCACGCAAAGCAAGGGAATGGATCCGATGGGCAAGGTTTATGTGTTCGTTCGCGACCAGGTTGCCCAGCGCGCCAAGCAGCAACAGATTCCCGTGATGGCCCAGAGCGATCAGGGCGACCTGATTGTACTCGGCGTTCCCACCGGAACTGCCACCGCTGGGGGGCCATGATGGCTGCCGCCGCACCCATGCCACTGCTATTCCGCTGGCCGTTCCTCAAGACTTGGACTTTCTGGAGCGCAGCCAGTCTCGTCGCTATTATTGGCGGCCTGAGCTACGGCTATGAAAGCGTGAAGGACCAGTTTCCCTGGCTGGTAACGGCACAACTCTGGAGCTACGGCCGGATGGCCCACGCCCAAGCCCGGCCTTCGCGCGCCAAGTGGGTAATCGGCGTCGAGGTTGACAACCCCAGCTTCTTCGGCGAGGTCATGCATCGCAAGGGGCCGGAAGACATCACGGATCGTGATTTTCTCGCCCAGGTGGTGCGGCGCGCCGTCGAGGCCAACGCAGCCGTTATCGCGCTCGACATCAACCTGGTGCGCGAGGAAACCAATGCCGAATCCACCGACGCCGAGGACCAGCACCTCTGGGATGCGATTCAATTCGCCGCCGGACGCCACGTCCCAGTGGTACTCACCTTCGCCCTCGAAACCAGGAAGATGCGCCCTTTGAACAACCTGTTCGACCAACCCATGGGTTCACCATGCAACGATCCGGTCACGGACTATGCTCCCCGGTCCGGGTTCGATCACGCTCCCGAGGACAAACGCAAAATTCCGCTCGTGGTTGACGCTTACTCGCAGGATGGCAGCACCAAACTCGCTTGCCGCTCCTTCGCGTTACAGGTCGTCGATGCCTACGAGCGTCAGCTGGGCATTGATCCCCCTACCGTCAAGCGGTTGGAGGACACGATTGGCGACCGCCAGTTCGCCTACACCACGTTTCTTCGCCAGTCAGACTTCCCGCACGTATCCGCGCTCGAGGTGTACAAAGGCAATGCGGAGGCGCTCGCCCTGCTCGACCATCGCATCGTGCTGATCGGCGGCAATCGTACAGCCTGGCCAACTGACAACACAAACCCGCCTATCGGTGATATGCTCGACTACCACAACAGTCCAGAAGGGCCGATGGCCGGCATGTATTTCCATGCTAATTACGTCGAGGGCCTTCTCGACGACCGCATCCAATCCAATATTCCGCGCGGCGTCGCCGCACTCATCGACATGCTGTTGGCCACCGCCATCCTTCTCGCTATTCATCTCCTCCAGGGGACGTTCCGTATCGCGGTCGTCACCTTGCTCATCATCGTTCCCATTCTCATCGCCTACGCGGCCATGGTCACCTTGGGATATTGTTTCGATTTTGTGCTCCCAGTGGCGCTGACTCTCCTCCATCCCGCCATCGAACGCTATCTTGATTTACCTCGAATCTTCATGCGGAGGCATGCCCATGAATAGGCATTTCGGGACCCTCGCAATCTCTGTTGGAAGCTTGCTTTTCTGCGCCTCGGTTTCACTCCCCCCCGCCGCCTCGGCTAGACCCATGTGGCTCGGTCAATCGAACTCGGGCACGAAGTCTGACTGCTCCGCCGACTCCAGCGGGAAATCCAGCAAAGATTGCGACAAAATCAGTTCGGAGCGCATGTCCACCAAGGCGACGGCAGGCGCGAAAACCGCTAGCAAATCCACAACCAGCAGTAAGTCTGCGGCTGCGTCAACCTCCAGTACAAACAAGGCAGCTGCATCCAATTCGAGTACCGCGGCGGCGGCCGCTCCGGCTTCCGGCGCTCAGTCCGATACCAAGAAAACTGCCGACAAGGTCAGCGACGAACGCATGTCCACCCGCGGGCTCAAGCCTCCTTCCAAGGACACCAAGTCCGACCCAAAGGACCCGAAGGCCGACACCAAGCCTGACGCCACGGCGCCAAAATAGCCGCTGTGTAGTAATTTGGGACTGGATTCGCACACTCGCGACTGCGGAGTTTTCATGTCACGTAGGACTCATCCTCTTCCTCATCGCTTATCTCTTTTCCTTGCGCTCACACTTGTCACTTTTGCCGCTATTGCCATCCAGGCACAGACGCCCCCTGCCGTGCAGTCACCCGAAGTTCAGCCCGATGGCGAGGTCACATTTCGCCTGTTCGATCCCGGCGCGAAGGAAGTGCTGCTGAACTTCGAAGGTGCGCCTAAGCCGTCGTCCATGACGCGCGATGACTCCGGCCTTTGGAGCATCACCGTCGGCCCACTCGATCCCGACCTCTATGGCTACGGTTTCATCGCCGATGGCGTGAACCTGCTCGACCCCAACAACCCAACCATTAAGCCCAATCTCATTCAGCCTCAAAACGTTGTCGAGGTGAATGGCGCGACGCCGCAGTTGTGGAATGTTGCCGAAGTACCGCACGGCGTCATTCATCATCATTTCTTCAAGTCGAAAGTCGTCGGCGACCAGCGCGACTTTTACGTGTACACGCCTCCCGCCTTCGACCCCAAGGCCAAGACGAAGTATCCCGTCCTCTACTTGTTGCACGGCTATAGCGACTCCGCCGATGGCTGGACTGCAGTCGGAAAGGCCAACGCGATCCTCGACAACCTGATCGCCCAGGGCAAAGTGAAGCCGATGATCGTCGTCATGCCGCTAGGCTACGGCACGCCGGAAATGATCAAGCTCAAGTGGAGCGCCTGGAGCCATCCGGACGTGCGGCAGCAGAACTTCGACGGCTTCCGCAAGTCGCTCCTCACCGAAGTAATGCCGATGGTCGAAGGCTCCTATCCCGTTTCCACCAAGCGCGAAGACCGCGCCATCGCCGGCCTCTCCATGGGAGGCTCGGAAAGCCTGCTCACCGGCCTGAACAACATCGACAAGTTCGCCTACGTCGGAGCTTTCAGCGCGGGCGGATTGTTTGACGACTACCCGCCCGCTTTCCCCGCGCTCGACGCCAAGCAGGCCGCGCAACTGCGTACGCTCTGGATCGCTTGCGGCACCAGCGACCGCCTCATCGACGATAACCGCAAGTTCAAGACATGGTTGAAATCGAAGGACATCGCATTCACCGACATCGAGACTCCCGGAGCCCACACCTGGATGGTCTGGCGCCGCAACTTGATCAACTTCACGCCCCTGCTGTTCACCGGCAAGTAGTCCCGTAAGAAAGTAAGAGAGATGGGTGCCCCAGGTTCGCGCCGGTTTTTATGGCGCTAACCTGGGTACGTTGCCTCTCCCCCTGCCAAACGCCCAGGCACATTCCCGCAACTTTCGCTCACGTTTCCGTTCAATTCCCTATATCCTGAATGATTCATGGCACTCACGCCGGGGACTGAATGAGATCGAAGCCTACATTCGTATCGCTCGCCATTATTCTTCTTGCATCACTCTCCTCCGCCCAGGAAACTCGTCAGGTCCGCGTCGTTCGTCCGGTTGATAACCGCAGCGTGGTGCGCCTTCAGGGAACCATGCATCCCCGCGCCCGTGTGGAACTCGACCGCGGGCCCGTGTCTGCCTCGATGCCGATGCAGCAAATTACGATGGTCTTCAGTCGCACCGCCGCGCAACAGGCTGACCTCGACAAGTTACTGGCTGAGCAGCAGGACCGCACTTCGCCCAACTATCACAACTGGCTGACGCCCGAGGAATTCGGCGACCGCTTCGGACTGGCAACCCAGGACGTTAACCTGGTCGCCGCCTGGCTGCAGTCCCAGGGCTTTACCGTGGACGAGATTGCTCGTAGCCGCACTTGGATTGCTTTCAGCGGTATCGCAGCGCAGATCGACTCCGCCTTCCATACCTCGATCCACAACTACGTGGTCGGCGGGACGCTGCACTACGCGCCCAGCGCTGAAGCCGCCGTTCCTGACGCTTTTGCGGGAGTGGTGGCTGCCATCACCGGGCTGCACGACTTCCGTCCGCACCTGCACTCGCGCGTGCGCCATGCCAACCCGCGCATTACCTCGAGCCTCTCCGGCAACCACTTCGTCGTTCCCGGAGACTTCGGCACCATTTATGACCTCCCCGACTATGCCAACGGCGCCTTTCAGGCGGGCAATGACGGCTCCGGACAAACCATCGGCATCGTGGGCCAAGCCACAGACACGACTGTCAACGGAATCACGAGCATAGCAATCTCCTCGGACAACGCGACGTTTCGCAGCGTCTCCGGACTGTCCGCCGGTAGCCTCACATTGACTCCCGTCGGCTCGCCCAACAACTTCACCAGCGGCGAATTCGACGAAGCCGCCCTCGACATCCAGTGGTCCGGAGCCATCGCACCCAACGCCGCCATCATTTTTGCCTATTCCACGAATGCTCTAACCACCTCGCTGCAGTTTCTGGTGAACCAGAACGTCGCCTCGGTCATCAGCATTAGCTACGGAGACTGCGAGGCCAACTTCACGCCGAGCGAGTACAGCGCTATCGAGGGCTACCTGGCGCTGGCCAGTGGTCAGGGGCAAACCGTCACGGCGGCCGCCGGCGACGTTGGCGCTACTGATTGTGACGGCACCGCCCAGGTTCCCGTAGCCACGGCCACTCACGGGCTCGCCGTGGACTACCCAGCGAGTTCGCAATATGTCACCGCGATGGGCGGCACCTCGTTCAATGGAGATGACGGCGCTGTTTTGGCTAACAACGCTGCGCTCGCTACACCGTACTGGGCGGGCTCAAGCGATCCCAATGACATGAGCCCCTCTGCAGTTTCCTATATTCCCGAACGCGCATGGAACGACACGACCACCACCGGCACGAACGTCGGTACCGGTGGCGGCGCGAGCAAGCAGTTCGCTAAGCCAAGCTGGCAAGTTGGAACCGGCGTGCCCGCCGACGGCAACCGCGACATCCCTGATATTTCGTTGGCCTCCTCGCCCAACCACGACGGCTACCTCATCTGTTCGCAGGGCAGTTGCCAAAGCGGATACCGCCGCAACTCCGACCAGACGTTCACCGTCATTGGCGGAACCTCCGCCGCCGCTCCTGCCTTCGCAGGAGTCGCCGCTCTCGCCAACCAGAAACTTGGCGGACGCCATGGCAACCTCAATCCGAAGATTTACTCCCTCGCTGCCAGCGCAGGGTGGGCCTTCAACGACATCACCACCGGCGATAACGAGGTGATGTGCACGGTGGGAACAACCGATTGCACCGCGTCTCCGATTGGTTACGCCGCTGCTCCTGCCTACGACTTGGCAACGGGATGGGGCTCCATCGACGTCTCCGGATTCCTCAACGCCCTCGCGGGACAACCCGCTCAGCCCGACTTCTTCCTCGTCCCCGATCGCAACACCGACATTTTCGTTTGGACGATGTCGGGTTCGGCCAGTATCACTGTCATGCAGCATCAGGGCTTTGCTGGCAATGTTTCCGTTTCTTGCTCAATGCCGCCGTCCTTGCCGGGAGCAACCTGTAGTCTCAATCCCACAAATGTCGCCGGCGGACAGTCGACGGCTCTCTCGCTCCTAGCCAGTACCGACCCGACGATGGTTGGCTCTCAAAGCGGCACGGTTGCCATACAGGCCACTAGCGGTAACCAGACGCACGCCACATCGATCGCGGTCACTATTCAGTACCCCGATATCCTGATGGCCAGTTCTGGCTTGCCATCAGCCATGGCCCAGGGGGCCTCCGTTCAGGGCTCTTTGGTTGTAAAGTCTGAATTCGGTTTCAGCGGTAATGTGAGTCTCTCTTGTGTTGGAACGGCGGGATTGACTTGTACTGCGACTCCCGTCGTAGTCAACGTTCAACCAACGATCGACGGCATCGCCGCCGTAACAGTAAGCGCGTCCAACTCTGCGGTGTCCGGCTCGTTCACCATCACCGCCAGCTACGGAACGCTTAGCCAAACGCAAAACTTTCCCGTTACGGTGACCGTTCCTGATTTCGGCCTCGGCACGTCTCCCGCCGCGCTGTCGCTTACCAGCGCACAGAGCGGCACCAGCACGGTCACCGTGACCCCGATTCAGGGCTTCACCTCAGACGTGGGTCTCACCTGCGCGGTGTCGCCTTCGCTCGCCGCCACCACTTGCAGCCTGTCGCCAACCACCGTGACCGGAGGCAGCGGCACCTCTACGCTCACGTTTCACGCCGCCACGCTGGCCATGGATCGCGGCGCTCCACTGCCCTTCCTGCATCGCGGCATCGGAACCTACGCTACGTTTGTTTTCGCCTTGGGAATGGTGTTCACCATGAAGCCCCGGCGCAGTCCTCGCAGCAAGAGTTGGCGTAACCGCCTGTTCGGCCTGCTGCTGCTGGGCGTGATGTTGGGTGCGGTTTCTTGCGGCGGAGGCGGCGGCTCCTCAATCCCTCAGGGGCCGACTCCCCTCAGTGGCACGGTTACGGTCACGGGAGGCACCAGCGCGGGCGTCACCCACAGCATCGCGATCCCCGTGACGATTAACTAAGCGGGATTACTGCCGCTTGCGGGGCCACGAACCTCAGGAAGACTGGCGCTGGGACACTAACTGCTCAACGCGCGAGACGGCGTCGTCGATCGAGAGACTGGTCGAGTCGAGAATGACCGCGTCCGCCGCGGGCACCAGCGGAGAGACGGCGCGGGTGCGGTCGCGCTGATCACGGGCGACCAGGTCCTCGATGATGCGCTGCGCTTCTTCCGGAGTGAGCGAACCATTCTGCGCCACCCGGCGTTCGGCGCGGACCCGCGCGTCGGCATCAAGGAACACTTTCACATCGGCGTTGGGAAACACGGCGGTACCTATATCGCGGCCTTCCATCACGACTCCACCGCTGGTGCCCATCTCGCGCTGGCGGGCGACCATGATCTCGCGCACCGGCGGGTGCATCGAGACTCGCGAAGCCGCCAGCGTAACGTCGCCCTGGCGGATGCGTTGCGAAACATCGCAACCATCGAGCAACACGCGATTGCCTTCCGGTTGGGGCACAAGTTCAATCACAGTTTTAGTGGCCAGGGCGCGCAGGGCCTCCGGATCGTCGAGTGAGACCTGCTGCTCCAGCGCCTTGAGAGCGAGGGCGCGATACATGGCTCCGCTCTCCAGATTCACGTAGCCCAGCTTCTTCGCGAGGCGGGCCGCGATGGTGCTTTTGCCGGATCCGGCAGGGCCGTCGATGGCGATGACCAGTTTGCGGGTGGTGCTCATTCCTTGCTGTGGTCCTGACGGGGAGGCACGGGCCTGGACGGCCGGATCTTGCGGCGTGGACGGTGCTCGACCAGCGGCTTGCCGGGGCGCACCTCGGGAGGGTTCTCCTCCGTCCACGGCTCGGTGCGGCGTTCGCGCGCCTTATGCGGCAGGCGGGCTTCGGCAGCTTGCAGCATGACCTTTCCGCCAACGTGCACGAAGCCGAGCTCGCGCCCGGCCTGAAGGGCGTTGATGGCATCGCGTACTTTTGCGCGGCCCACCAGGGGGGAGAAGAAGTTCTCCACCTCGTCCTGCGGGACGGCCTGCACACAGTCGATATATTTCGAAACTAATGCGGTCAGCGACTCGGGCACCGAGAGGTGCATGCCCTCCTTCACCGCTTCCGGCGACCAGCGGAACAGTACGTCCCAAAAAACGCCTTCGTCGTGCTTATAGTCCACGCGGGTGATGCGCAGCTTGGCCCATAGCTCGTCGAGAGCGCGATCCAGCGCAGCCTCCGAGATATCTCCGCCCAACGACTCGCGCAGCCGCAGCTTCGAAATCGGGCCCTGCTTCTGCACAATGAGGAAAGCGTCGATGGCAAGCGGGGAATATCCCGAGCGGGCTCCCGCCTTGGGGCCCTGTCGCGGATTGCGATCGCCCACCAGTCCGTAAAAGTACGGGAACACCGCACCCGACACCAAGAAGTTGTTCTCAGGAAACACCAGCGTCTCGTACGCAGCCTTGTCGCGCAGCAGGCGAACCATAAGGCTCTTGGCTTCGCGGGCGCGCGGGTCCTTGAACGCCATCTGCCAGGTCGGCAACTTGTCGTCGCTGCCGGCGTAGGCGCCCACAAACGTTGGAGCCAGCACTGCCGGCTTTTGCGGATACAGGGTGCAGAAGCCGACGGAGTCGATGAACAGGCGTGCGTCTTCGATGGTGCTGATGCCCTGTCCGTTCAAGCGCCACTTCTCGCGGCGCAGCTCCTGTAGTTGCTGATCAAACATGTAAGATTTTCTGGGAACCCTGGCTTAGATCCGCTTGAAGGCCCGTTGGATGTCCTTAACAGAATACCGCAGAACCACCGGACGGCCATGTGGACAACTCATGGGACATTCCGTCTTGGCCAATTCCTGCAGCAGCCACTCCATTTTATTTTGTTCGAGCGGCATGTTGACCTTGATAGCTGCGTGGCACGCGATGGTGGCGGCGATGTGGGTGCAAATCTTTTCCAGGTTGAGCGATTGCTCTTCGCGTTCGAACTGTTCCAGGATTTCGTGCAGCATGTGCTCAACTTCGGCGGCATTTACGCCTGCAGCGGTGGTCTTCACGGCGATCGTGCGGGTGCCGAAAGGCTCGACTTCGAAACCGTTGTGGTTGAGCTCATCGGAAATTTCCGCGAACACCGCCATCTGGCTGGGCGTGAGTTCGACCAGCAGTGGCATCAGCATTTGCTGGCGCTCAGGCGAGTTGGCGAGGCGCTGCCGCAAAATCTTTTCGAACAGGATTCGCTCGTGTGCGACATGCTGGTCGATGATCCATAGGCCCTGCGGGTTGACCGCCAGAATGAACGATTCCCGAATCTGGCCCAGCGGCTTCAGCGTCGCGAGAGAATCGAGGCTGACGGGCGCGTCGTCATCGGCAATGGCGTAGGTGCATCCGTTTTCACCACGAGCTGGGATTGGTGCGGGAACTGAGACTGGGCCGCCGAAAGTCTGCGCCCCGAAGCGCGGAACAGCGATGGCTGCATTTCCTTCGATCGCGATTGCATCGTTGCCGAATTGCAAGGGCGCCGTGTAGGCAGGCAGATCGGGTGCCCGTAACGCGAAGTCGGCGTCAGCATCGGTGGCGTGCAGCGGATCGGGAGCCCTCAACTCGCGCGCACTGGGCGAGAGTGAAGCCGAAGCCGTAGGCTGAGCGTGGATCTCGGCCATGAAGGCCGGTACCGGGCGCGCCTTCATCAATACGGCCCGTACAGAGTCGCGGATGAAATCGTGCAGTCCCGAAGACTGGCGGAAGCGCACCTCGGTCTTCGAGGGATGCACGTTGACATCAACCTCGGTGGCCGGCATCTCCAGGAAGAGCAGCACCACGGGGTACGACGTGGGCGGAATGATGTTGCGATAGGCCTCGGTGAGCGCGTGCTGCACCACGCGGTCGCGAATGAGGCGTCCGTTGACGAAAATGAAGATGGAGTTGCGATTGAGTTTCTGAATTTCAGGACGCGAGACGAATCCGTGCAGCCGAACTTCTCCCGGCACCGGAGCTTGTTGCTCTTCGTCTTCTTCGTCCTGTGGTCTGCGTCGCCACGGCGGAGGCTGCGGCAGGCCGACGCGATCCAGTGGCAACAGCGCGCTCAGTGGAATGAGCTGTTCGAGCGTCTCCTTGCCAAACACTTGATAAATGCGCTGCGAATGGTCAGCGACCGGCGGCGCAATGAGCATGGCGTTGGTCGCGGAGTGCAGTTCCCAGTGCATTTCGGGATGCGCCAGCGCGTAGTGCGTGACCAGCGAAGCGATGTGCGACAGCTCGGTGGATTCAGCCTTGAGGAACTTGCGGCGGGCAGGGATATTGAAAAACAGGTCGCGCACGCTGATCGAGGTTCCCAGCGGCAGCCCGGCTTCCTCGACAGTGAGGATCTTGCCGCCAGCGATCTCGACCACGGTCCCGGCGGCGTCTTCGGCGGCGTGTGTCTCCAGGCGCAGGCGGCTGACGGACGCGATGGAGGGCAGTGCCTCTCCACGAAAGCCAAGAGTCGCGATATTCAGCAGGTCGTCGGCATTGCGGATCTTCGAGGTGGCATGGCGCTCGAAGGCCAGCATGGCGTCGTCGCGCACCATGCCGCAACCGTCGTCGATCACCTGGATCAGCTTGCGTCCTCCCGCCTCAATGTTCACGCGAATACGGCGAGCCCCGGCATCGAGCGAGTTCTCCAGCAACTCCTTTGCCACGGACGCAGGGCGCTCGACCACCTCACCGGCGGCGATCTTGTTGGCTACGTTTTCCGAGAGAACGTGAATGCGTCCCATCGAGTACTACGTTACATTAGGAGCTGGATTGGGAGAAGCAACGACAGGCTGGGCACGAGCGAAGACCGCATACTGCGGCTAAAGCACATCAATGACAATCAATGTAATGTCGTCCTGTTGGCTCATCGACACGGGTTGCCAGTTCCGCACCTCCGCGAGTAAATGTTCCGACAGCTCGCCCGCGGTATAGGACTGATTGCCCCGCAGTACTTGTTCCAGCCTCTGATCGCCGAACGAATCGCCCCCCGCATTTTCGGGCTCCGTCACGCCGTCGGTGTAGAGCAGGAAGCGGTCGCCAGATGCGAATGCCAAGTCGCAAACCGGATAATCCGCGTCAGGCATGACACCGAACAGCAATCCGTTGCTCTCAACGCGCTGCAGTTCGCTGTCCGCTGCCCGCCAGCACAGAAGCGGTGGATGCCCGGCGGCGGAGTATCGGGCCTGGTGGGTCTCGGTGTCGATCCAAAGATAAGCGGCGGAGACGAACTGCCCACGCAGTTGCCCCGAGAGAATGCCTCCCAGTCGCCGCAGTAGTTCACCGGGATCACTCGCCCAAGCGGCGACCGATTGTACCGCTACTTTAATCATCGACGCAATGAGTGCGGCGGGCACGCCGTGGCCGGAGACATCCGCAACCAGAAAGCCGGCGCGGTGCTGATCCACGGGAAGGAATTCGTAGAAATCGCCGGCGACGGCGGTCATGGGCAGGTACGCCGCGGCAACCCTGAGATCCGTAATTTGAGGGATACTGTCGGGCAGAATCGAGAGCTGCAATTCACGCGCAATCTCCAGTTCACTCTCGATCGACAGCAATCGGCGCTCGTTGGCGAAGACCGTTTGCAGGGCGACATAGCCGAATGAGAGCAGCAATACCGCAAAGGCGAGTGAGTCCCAGATACGACCTGACTCGAAACCGAACGGCCGCGACAAATTGACAAATAGCGCCTCGAGGGCAAACAGCAAGCTTCCCACGGCCAGCACACCTCGTTGCGGCAGCACCAGGTATTTGCGTGATAGGGTAGGCACGGCGATGATAATAAGCAAAAGCATCAGATCGCCCGCGGCAAGAAGATTGTTCCACGGGATCATCTTGTCGGGCACTCCGGTGAACACGAAGCAACCAAAGCCAGCCACCCCGATGGCCAGTGCTGCGAAGATAATTGCCCTCAGCAGCAGGCGGAATCTGCCGCGGCTGATTTGCAGCCACGCCATCGTTGCGATCGCGAGCATGAGGTACGTGACCGCCGCCCTCACGTACGGAGCGGCGATCCGCAACCAGCCCGGCAACGAACTGACGAACAGTGGGATGCCGACGAGGCTGAGGACGCCATACATGGCGCTCCAGACTCCAACCCAGACGATGGCGCGAACGCCGCTGCGGCGCCTAAGAGCAGCCACAGCCAGGGCCATCAACCCGATGACCACGAAGGTCGTGCCGGTACAGATTTCGATCAGGTCGCCGCGCAGCGTGGCAAGAGCTTCGGTTTCTGGACTCATTGCGGAATGACCTGTCTATTCCGAACGCTCATACTTGCCGTCCTGACCAGCAGACTCGGACCGTGCCATGACGGCCGCATAGTTGAGAAAGTGGGCCGCCAAGGCGCCCATCACAAAGTAGGTGAGAGTGTGGCAGACCATCGTCTTGGCAGCCAGAGGGAAGAAGCGGGGTTGAGGTTTATCCATTTATGTTCCGGTAGCTACCTGGGTGTGAGATGTCACTGCGCAGATCGAAGTCTAACGAGTAATGAAATGACTGTCTGTGATACGCGCCCCATCTCAGCGTGAGCCAGATGCGACCCTCCGCCATGGTGACACGCGCGATGAGGATTGTGAAATACTGATTCACCACATAATCCCATGAGGGCAAAGCGAGAAATGTTCGCAGCATTAACTTCTCGAGGCGCGCGAGTCTGCCCATGACAGGCGCTCCCACATCCAATGCAGGGGCAGTGACGCTGGCGGCAGTGCAGCAGGCGCGTGCCCGCATCCGCGGGTTCATCTACGAATCGCCGTGCCGCGCTTCGGCAGAGCTTTCAGCGATGACGGCGCAGACGGTCCATCTCAAACTCGACAACCTGCAGCGCACCGGGGCCTTCAAGGAACGCGGCGCGCTGAATAAGATCCTGACACTCACCGACCAGGAAAAGCAGCGCGGCGTGATCACGGCGAGCGCCGGCAACCACGCTCAGGCGGTGGCCTATCATGCATGCGCGCGCGGCCTGCGAGCACAGATCGTGATGCCATTGATGACGCCGTTGGTGAAAGTGGCCGCGACCAAGGGCTTCGGCGCAGAAGTTGTGCTGCATGGCGCCAATTACGACGAAGCCTACGCTTATGCGGTGGAGAGTTGCGCCGAGCAGGGCATGACGTTCCTGCATCCCTTCGATGACGCCGAAGTCATCAACGGTCAGGGCAGCATCGGACTGGAGCTGCTGGAGCAGGTGCCCAGCCTCGAAGCAGTAGTCGTGCCCATCGGAGGCGGAGGGCTGATCAGCGGCGTGGCGTGTGCGATTAAAGAGAGCAATCCCCGCGTGCGCGTGGTGGGAGTGCAGACCGAGCGACTGCCGTCGATGCTGCGAGCGATCGAGGCGGGACATCCGGTCACTATTCCAGCGTCCGCGACGGTGGCCGACGGCATTGCCGTGCGGCGTGCGGGCGATCAGACCCTGCCGCTGGTGCAGCGCTACGTCGATGAGATTGTCACGGTCGACGAGGAAGAGATTGCCAACGCCATCCTGGTGCTGCTCGAAAAAGAGAAGACGCTGGCCGAGGGCGCGGGCGCAGTCGCGATCGCTTCCCTGCTGCAGCACAAGACTTCGCTCAGCGGCAAGAAGACCGCAGCCCTGGTGTGCGGCGGCAATATCGACGTCAGCCTGCTCGCCAAGATCATCGAACGCGGCCTGGCGAAAGACGGGCGGCGCATGCGGCTGAGGATCCATCTCACCGACCGGCCGGGTGCACTATACCAGTTAACCAAGATCATCGCCGACCTGCGGGCTAACATCGTCGAGACGCAATACGACCGCACCTACTACGGCGTGAACCTGGGCGACACGGCCATCGATCTCTCGCTGGAAACCCGCGGGCCCGAACACATCGCGAAAATCCTGGCAACCCTGACCGAGGCCGAGTACCGGCACGAACGGATCGAGTAGCCAGAATCCCGCCGAAATGCGGGCAGGTTGGCTGGAGCACGCCGATCAGTAAAGGTTAGACGCTCGAGTGGAGTTTCTGGCGGCACGTTGCGGCTGAACTTCCAATAGGCTCGAAACTCTGGTTGCCCCACCCCAACAGTTCCGGACATCGGTTATCCACGCCGTAGATTGTCGGCCGCGCTGATCGACGTAATTCACCGGATACATCTGCATAGAAAATGCGCAGCCCTGGGAAGCATCGGCGTTCAGTACCGACGGCGTGTCGTACACATAATCCGACGCCAGGAAATGCGGCGAGCTGATGGTGGCGTAGATCACCACCCAGGCCGTGCAGACAAAGAGAACAGAACAGACCGCCATGAGGACCGCGCGCGCGCGGCGGCGGCGATGCGGTGATCGATGATGGTGCGGTCGAGTCGCGGGCACCACCGTCCGGCGCTGGGCGTTGGCGCGAGGATGCCACTTCGCATCGTACTCCGCCCGGCGTTCCGGGTCCGACAATACCTGGTGGGCTTCGTTGATGTCCTGAAACTGCAGCGTCGCGCCCGGCGCGGGATTGCGGTCAGGATGATAGCGCCAGGCCAGCCGGCGGAACGCCGCGTTGACCTCCGTGGCGTCGGCGGAGAGGCCAATCTCGAGCACCGCATAGTAGTCGAGTTGTGCGCGAACAAACTGCGTCATGTCGAATCGCTCTCCCTACCGCAGGGGCGCGTAGTATCCCTTGCGCGACCGGACCTTGTACTTCTTATTATCGGCGAGAATTTGAATTGTGTGATATTTGCCGTTGGGTTGCAGGTCTGCGGGCTTGTACGAGAGCGCGTACTGGCTGCGCAACTCATCCTGAATCTGTGAGAACGCGTCGGAAACGTCCTGGATCTTGAAGGGGAAAAACGCGCGCCCTCCCGTCTCCTCGGCAAAATGTTCCAGCACCTTGTCGCCCTTGAGCTTCTGTCCGCTGGTGTTGGTGGAGATGGTGTAGATGATGACTTCGGCCTTCTGCGCCATCTCGACCGCCTCTTCGCGCGACACCCGGCTCTGGTTGTCGTCACCGTCGCTGAGCAGGATGATGGCCCGCCGGGTCGCCATGTTGCCTTTGTCCTTGGCCATGATCTCGTCGCGGCAGGCGTAGTAGATGGCGTCGTACATGGCGGTGCCGCCGCCCGGGCGAAGCATGCGCACGCCCTTGGAGAGCGCCTCGGTGTTGTCGGTGAATCCCTGCGTGACTTCGGGAGTGGTATCAAAACCGATCACGAAGGCCTGATCGTACTTCTGGCGGATGATCTGGTTGAGGAACTCGATGGCGGCGTCCTGCTCGAACTTGAAGCGATCGCGAATCGAGTTACTGGCATCGACCAGCAAGCCAACGCGCAACGGCAGGTTGGTCTCGCTGCGGAAGGAGCGAATCGCGATCGGCGGTTTGCCGTCATCGAGCACGCGGAAGTCATCCTTCTTGAGGTCGTTGACGAACTTGCCGCGTTTGTCGGTGACGTTAAACACCACGTTCACTTCGTCCACCAGCTTGATGATGGTGGTGAGCTTCTCTTCCTGGTCGTCGGATTTCGATGGTTGCTGACCGGCGGTACCCAGGGTCCCCAGACTCGATGCTGGCGGGGCTGACGTATCGGCCGGAGCCGGGGCTGAAGATTGCGGCGCGGCGCTGGTATTGCCGTTCTGCCCGGAATCGGAGCCAGTCGTGGGCGATGCGGTTTGCGCCGGCGTTTGCGTTTGCGCCGGAGCCGGTGCAGGAGCCGCGCTGGCGGGCGGCGCGACGGGCTTGGGCGGATACTTGCTGGCCGAAGGCGCAGACGGCAATGGCTGCTGCGTGGCGTCCTGGGCGACGCAGGCAACGGTAAGCAGTACGATGAGCACTGGAATGAAGCGAGCGCGCATGGAAATTTTCATTATAGCTG
>DATBZX010000226.1:0-26399 GCA_036512955.1 Terriglobales bacterium | reverse complement strand
AGTTGCAACACATCCGTCTCACGGATCTAAACCCGTACTTGGCGTTGCAGTCCCATTGTTCAAATGCATGCGAGAAAACAAGGAGTGGGGTCCGCTAGAGAGAAACTCCCGGGCGATGTTCCAGCCCAGAGATCCCAGCAGACTGGAGCCAGCAGGCCGACCTATTTCGGCTTTGAACGATTCCACTGCGAACCGGATCACAAATGGCGCAAAAACGACCAATGCGAACAGCATCAGGAGTATGGCGCCGAACCCGATAATTTCGGGAGCGTTGTAGGCAACATCCGACACCGCAAGAGGGTAGGAACCGAACTCCTCTGTAAGCAATAGGAAGCCGACTCCATAGCTGAGAACCCCAATAGTCGCACCGTACTTCAGAACAGTTTCCAGAACGCTTGGGGAAGTGTGGAGACCCGCTCCCTGTTCTTGCAATGGTGATCCTCCGAGAGCTGCTGTGCTAGCGGCAGAATATTTGGTGGGTGGGCACAAAAATAGGCACAGTGCTGGTTCACCCAACGCAGAAAAGAACGCCGTGATACGGCTAGCGAATTCAATCGCAAGGGGTTAATTGGTCGGGGCGAGAGGATTTGAACCTCCGACCCCCTGCGCCCAAGGCAGGTGCGCTACCAGGCTGCGCTACGCCCCGACTGCCTTGATTATAGCAATGATTTTCGCGTCACCTTCGATGTGGCTCGCACCTCGAGTCGCGACGCGAACCGCCTCGGTCGGTATAATCAGAACTTCATGACGGGTCTTATGTACGCGGCCGTGACCTACGTCCGCAGTCCGGCTGGCATGTTCGCCGAAGAAATGCGGCGCGATCTGCATCCCGCGCATACCCATGCCGACGCCCACATCACCATCCTCCCTCCCCGCCCGCTGAGCGGCACCGAAGAAGAAGCCATCCAGCAACTGCAGGCCATGTGCCGCACTATCGCTCCTTTCGAGGTGACCATGGGTGACGTCGAAACCTTTATTCCATCGACTCCGACGGTGTTTATCCGGGTGGCGCGTGGAGCCTATCGCATCCGGGAACTGCATGACCAGCTCAACCACGGCGCGTTGCACTACTGTGAGCCGTGGCCCTATATGCCCCACCTCACCATCGTGAAAATGGACACGGTGGACGAGGCCCGCAAGGTGGTCGGCCTGGCGCGTCCGCGCTGGGACACCTGCGAGGACAGCCGCAGGACTCCCATCGACGCCATCACCTTCGTCAAGGGCAGCGGCGAACGCTGGCTCGACCTGGCAACCATAGCCCTTGGGCCAGCGGCGAAAAGGTAACAACTCCGCTCGAAGCGTCGCTTAAATTTGGGCCATTGGGATATGTCAGGAGGGTTTTGGGGTGGGTGAAGGGATTCGAACCCTTGACAGCCGGAGCCACAGTCCGGAGTTCTACCACTGAACTACACCCACCGCAGAGCTTCGATTATACCATCCGCTGGACGCATAGCCGTCGCCGAATTTCCCGCAATCATGCGGGGAAAACGCGGCCTGCAACGCTTAATTCATCGAGCAAGCGCGGCCGTCCATGCAGCAACTGGTTTGCCCGCAGGGATTGGCTGGCGCCGCGCTGCCATGACTATGGGCTGAAAACGTGGATAACTGCTGCTCCAACTTCGCGGTGTGGCACTTGGGGCACTCTGCCTTCTGCTCACCGAACACGATGGCTTCAAACTTGTGGCCGCACTCTCCGCAAAGGTATTCGAAAATTGGCATCATCACTCCTGTGCAACAGTCCCCTTCTACCGCCGGACGTTCCCCTGCCATAATGGTAGTTGGGGCAAGTACAAACAACATTATAGATGCAGCCACACGAAACCACTCGATCCAGCGACCGTTCCGTGCGCCAGGAGATGTCCGCCGTTTCGCACCCCTTGCGCGCGGCCGAGACCACGGGTGCGCACGATTACTTCGGCGAACCGTTTGAACCCCGCCGTCCCTTTGTAGGGGGGCACGCGCAAACCATTGCCGGAAACTTCCTGCCGCGGCGCAACGAACTGCCTCCGCCGGAGGAGCGCCTGATCCGCGTCGAGACCGATGTCCAAGTGCTCTGCCACTGTCACTGGCAGAACGAACGCGCGGCCGCGATGACGCTGATCATCGTGCACGGCCTGGAAGGCTCGAGCGAATCGCAGTACGTAATCGGCACCGGCAGCAAGGCCTGGCGCGCTGGCATGAACGTAGTGCGCATGAACATGCGCAACTGCGGCGGCACCGAGCAACTCGGCCCCACGCTTTACAACTCCGGAATGTCTGACGATGTGCGACACGTCGCGGAGACGTTGATTCGCGAAGAGGGACTACAGAAGCTGGCCTTCACCGGCTTCTCCATGGGTGGAAACCTGGTCTTGAAGCTGCTGGGGGAATGGGGTGCGCAGGCGCCCCGGCAAGTGAAGGCAGGCGTCGGCGTATCGCCGGCAATGGACCTTGCGGCATCGGCCGATGCCCTGCACGACCGGGCCAACCGCCTCTATGAGTGGAGATTTCTTCGCGGCTTGAAGAGACGCATCGAGCGCAAGGCTGCCCTCTATCCCGGACGCTACGACATAAGCTACCTGCAGGGACTGGGCAGCATCCGCGACTTCGACGACCAGATCACGGCGCGCTACTGCGGTTTTCGCGATGCTCAGGACTACTATACCCGCGCGTCTGCGGCGCAGGTGCTCGATCGCATCGCAGTGCCCTCGCTCATCCTGCATGCCGACGACGATCCGTTTATTCGCGTGCTGCCAGAGACGCGCGAGAAGTTGCAACAGAACCCCCAAATCACCTACCTCGAGACCGAGCATGGCGGACACTGCGCCTTTCTCGCCGAGCCGAACGGATACGATGGCCGCTGGGCCGAGCGCCAGGCCATTGCCTTCGTGCAAAAGATTGACCAGGGAGAGCGGGTGACCGCACCTGATTGGGCGCGGGCGTGATGGACGCTGACTGGTCGGTCGAACTCGGCTCCGAGGATGCTGCGCTGGAATTTCCCTGGTCATCGCCCGACGGTTCGCAGCGCTACATCGATCTGCAGGCGCATCCAGAACGGCTGACCGATATCCCCGAGGCAACGCTCTTCCCCGAACTCGGCGAGCTTCTGCGCGCCATCAACCAGATGCATTCGTCGTGGCGGAGCGCTAAGTGCGATGTTTGGCTCGACGACGAACTGGGAGAGGCCGAGGCGATCTATAGCGCGAAGCTAACGCTGTGCTCATATGTTGACCTTGTCGCCTGCGAGGAAGCTGCACGATTCTCGTTCGAGCGGCATGAACATTGGGTGAAGTCGGTGGCACACGAACTGTCGAGCGAGGATGCGACTCCGGTGGCGTGCGAGTTGATGGTGCGCCGCTGCTGGTATCACACGGAAACCAGTTCCCTGCGAGCGGGCGACGATGCCGCAACGCCGGGGGAGACGAATCCTGTCCCCGGTTTCTACGTAACGCTCTATCTGTTCGGCTACGGCGATGACGAGGCCCAAGCACGGGCCCGCTGGGCGGAAGGACTCCAGCACGTTACCACAGTGCTTTCCGAATTCGCGCCATGATTTGCGATAATGATGCTGGCAGGCCGATTTCGCCGCTGTGCCACGATGGGGCCGTAGCTCAATTGGATAGAGCATCAGCCTTCTAAGCTGAGGGTTGCTGGTTCGATCCCAGCCGGCCCTACCATCCCTCGCTGGATCCTTCGACTGAAGGATTGCCGCGCCTATTCTCGCTGCCTCGACCTCGCGCCGAAGGGATTGAACACGGCAACGTTTAGTCGCTTGAAATCGCTCTCGTTCCTGGTAGCTACGATTAGGCCTTGCGTGCGGGCCGTGGCCGCGATCATTCCGCCTTCAATCAGGTGATCGGACTTGCCGTGCATCAGCCTGGCCCAATCGCGAAATGCAGCCGAATCCATAGGGAGAACGCGGTACGAAGTTTCGAGTTGATCGACCCATTGCTCGATCTCCCCGGCCTTGACCGCGTCCTGGCGGCGTGTAATTTCGGCGCCCGCCTGCAATTCTCCCAAGGTCACAGCTGACAGGAATATCTGGTCTTCCTGCAAATCCGTCAGCCAGGAGACGACCGCACCATGTGGTTTAGGCTTTCGCAATTCCGAAACTACGTTGGTGTCCAATAGGAAGCGTTTCATCGGAAGTTCACCGGCCCACGCCTGCGGTGCCCACCGCGTTCAGGAACCAGGTTCTCAAAGCGTGGACCGGAACCGAGAAGCAGTTCCTTCAGTCCAGGGCGCGACGACCTCTGCATCCGATGCCATTCTTCGATCGGCACCAGGACAGCGGCCTCCACGCCCCTCCGGGTAACGACTTGCGGGCCCTCCTTGAGAGTAGCGTTCAGAAACTCGCTGAACCGGGCTTTCGCATCTTGTACTTGCCATGCGGCCATGTAGCGCCTCCGATCCCCAACAAGTAGACTAGTCAGATGACTAGTCTATTATAGCAGGATATAGTGCGACACGGATATCGGGGCCCGGATCTTGTCGCCCTTCCATTGGACGAAGGGGTGGGAGAGAGTCCTCAATAAGCTAGGATGCCCTACGGCACTGGCCGCACTTCAATTCTTGGGGCGTGGCACTCTTTCAGCGTGGTTGGGCACGCCTGATACTGCAAGTCCTTCGACAGACAGATTTCCACTGCGGAGAACTCGTTTTGCGGACACGAGACGCGGAAGGCTTCTGCAGGAGCGTTGTTCGCGGAAGCAAATTTCTTCTCGATGCCACCAGGACTGGCTTGCGCGCTGCCCGAAGGCTTCTTGAAATCCTCCGGCACCTTGAGTCCGGTGTAGAGCTTCTCGATGGCGGCAAAATAGTCCTGGGTCGAGAGCCCGCTGCAGGTGCCATGCTTCGCCCACTCATGCTGAATCAACGACTGTCCCGGCATGATCGGCATCATGTGATCGACCGTCGCGGACGCAACCGGCGGTGTGGTCGAGCAGCTCTCCGGCCATTTACCATCGTTGTCTTGCGGCCACAGCCCATGCACAACCAGGCCCATGTGCTTCTTGGGATCGCATTCAGCGCTGCTTCGTCCGGCAGAATTCGTCGCGCAAAACTCGGGCGCCCACGATAGCGTGAGCAGGAAGTAGTCGAAGTTGGCCGCGCTATTGCTGCTCGAGGAAGAGCTTCCGGATTTCTTGTGCTTCGCCAGTCCGCCCGCCGGAAGCAGAACGCAAAGCGCGATCACGAGGCAGAGATTGCGAGTGCGATTTGTCATGATGCTGGCAATCCTAGCGCAGAAATCACACAAATCAAGCCCGATTTTTAGTGAAGGTGCGCGACCTGGTCGAGGACGAACAACAGCGCCACCCCAATAAAGACGACCAGCGCCATCTTCACTCCGGGCTCTCGATTGACCTCGGGGATGAGGTCGGAGGCCGCGACATAAATGGTGACGCCAGCGGCGACCGGTAATCCGTAGCTCACGGCATGGCGACCGACGACCATGGTAAGCACCCCGGCCAGCGTCGCCAGTCCCAACATGACCGACGCAAACCACGACTTGCCCTTGCTCAAACCGCTGGCCAGCATGACCGAAGTGACGGTGAAGCCTTCCGGGATCTTATGCAAGAACACCGCCAGAAAGATGACCCACCCCAGCCAATTAGAAATCAGGAAGCCTGACGTAATGGCGATACCGTCGAAAAACGTGTGGATCATCAGCCCGACCAGCACTGACATGCGCTTGTGCGAATGAACAAACTCATCGGCGTGGGTCTCTTCGCCATAGTGAAAGTGTGGCGTGAGAGTATGCTCGAAAAAGTGCACGAGAAGGTAGCCAACCAGGATCAGCAACGCGCCCTTGCGCCCGCCGAGTGCCAGGCTCTCCGGCACCATCTCGACCATCGCGGTGGCCAGCATGAAGCCGGCGCCGAGCGCGACGAAGTAGCGCAGGTAGCGCCGCTCCCACGTCCGCTGCACGATGACCGCGCCGCCGAACACATTAGCGGCAGCAGCGGTCAGTCCAAGCACGATACTGGTGACAACAGGATTCATGGGCGCGAGAAGAATAGCAGAGTCGTGTAGTTGCCGGTGGTGATTGGCGAGCGAGAAAATCTATGCCAAAAACTACGAACTGACCACTACCCGCTGTGCCGGATGTGCATCACGTCGCCATCCTTGACGATGTACTCCTTGCCTTCGAGGCGTAGCGTGCCGCGAGCGCGCGCTTCGGCCTCTGATCCGGCTTCGAGCAACTGGTCCCAGTGAATCGTTTCGGCGCGGATGAAGTGCTTCGACAGGTCAGTATGAATTGCGCCCGCGGCTTCCACCGCCTTGGACCCGCGCTCCACCGTCCAGGCGCGACATTCGTCTTCGCCCACAGTGAAGAAGGAGATCAGCCCCAGTAACTCGTAGGTCTTGCGGATGAGGCGAACCAGTCCGCTTTCCTGCAAGCCATAGCTCGACAGGAATTCCGCCGCGTCTTCGTCGCTCATCTCGGCCAACTCGGCTTCGACCTTGGCGCACACCGCGAGGGCTCCGGTATTGGGACGCGCGGCGACTTCCGCGATTCCGTATTTGGCCACAGCCTCTTCCGAGTCCTTGCTCAGGGTCGTGCTCTCGCCGATGTTGAGCACGTACAGGATGGGTTTTTCGCTCAGGAACATGAAGCCGCGAATGCGCTTCTTGTCTTCGTGCGTCATTTCCATCTCGCGCAGAGGACGCTCGCTCTCGACGTGCTCCTTGGCACGTTTGAGCAATTCGAATTCCCGTTCGAGTTCTGTGGTCCTCATCTTCTTCAAGTCTTTTTCGACACGCTCCAGGCGCTTTTCGATCTGTCCGAGATCGTTGATGATGAGATCGAGGTCGATGTTCTTGATGTCGCGCAGCGGGTCGATGGCACCCACGTGCGGGATCGAAGGATCGTCGAACGCGCGAATGACGTGGGCCAGCGCATCGACGTTGCGCAGGTTGGCGGCGAAGGCGGTTTCCTTCAGCGCCTCCTGGCTAAGCGCGGCCACGTCGGTGTACTCCACGCTGGCGTGGATCAATTTCTTGGGATCGTAGAGCGCGGCCAAGCGGTCAAGCCGGTCGTCAGGGACCTTGGTAACGCCGAGATGGGCTTCACGTGGGCTGCCCGAGCGATTCGCCACCGACAACTTGGTCAACATTACGAACAGCGAGGTTTTGCCCACCTGCGGCAGGCCGATGATTCCAGTTTTCATATGATGAGAGCCTCTATAATTTTCCAGCCATCGGTCGTGCGTTGGCGCCACGAATACCGATATCTATGGGTCGTAGCCTGTTGCGGCACATCCCGCATTGGCTCTTGGTGGAAGCGCGAGCCTGCTAGTGCGGCTCGCCAAGACTCAGCTGCGACCGGGCCAAACCTTTATGATAAACGCCGCGAAGTCAGAAAGATAACCGCCAGCCCCAGCAGGAGCACGGTGCTTTCCAGGCGGGTGGACCAGACATGCAGGCGATTGAACTCCAAGCGCCTGGCATCTTCGTGCGGCACGTTGTCGATAAAGACCATCTGGTTGCGCAGATCCAGCATGCGTGTCGAGATGGCGAACATGCTGATCAGCGTCAGCAGGATCATGGCGGAGATCAGCAGGTTTCTCGCACTAAACAGAGCGGGAACTCCGATCATAATCCGTGAGTCGATGACCGACGTGACCAGGAAGACCAAGCCGCAGCTCAGACCCAGCCAGTGCAAGATGCCGAGGCTGCGGCTTACCACCGCTCCCGCCAACTGTCGGCTGGGGAGGATTCTGGGATGAAAGACGGTCGGCGCAAGGACAAAGGCAAAAAATGCTATGCCTCCCACCCATACGACTAGAGACAGGAGCATCAGAAACCGAAGAATGGACATGATTACCTTCTAGGAAAGGCTATTCTAAACGTCTCGGGAGTGCGCTGCCCGAAATGGCCTCGGCGCAGCGTACAAGAGCAAAAGCTCCTCGACGTTCTTGTCTGCGTTCGTATCGCACTATGGTGGAATGGGCGATATCACAAAAGTCTGAGATACTGGACGGTTCCCTTGTTATCGGCTTGACGGAAATCAAGTTCGTGGCTTCGTATGTCTCTGGCGACACGAAAATGGGGTAGGGTATTCCTGCTTCTCGGGCTGTGGATTGCATACGGCACACCATCCGCCTTGGGGCTTGAGCCGGCCCACGGCCCTGCCTTGACGCTGAATCCTTCCGACCGCGAAGTTCTGATCCCAACTGCCGCCGAAGTAATGTGCGATCCGTCTGGGAACATTTCGCTGGAAGCCGCCCAATCCGGGACGTACATTCCTCTTGGGAACGAACTGCCGACCTCGGACCAGTGTCATGGCTATTGGGCCCGCGCCAATTTGCGAGCCGCGAGCCTCCCGCCCGGAGGATGGGTCGTAAAGCTTTCTCGAGAATGGTGGCACGCCGAGCTCTACTATGAACATGACGGCGTAGTCTCTGTCCTCAGATCCGGCACCGCACTTCCGCCCCAGGAAAGGGCAATCGCATCGAGTGACGTAGTCATTCCCCTGCCCGTCGATGCCGACCGTGATAACACTCTCTACGTGCACGTTGTCGGCGACACTAGTCGATATGGCGAATCGCGGTCGATCGGCGCCGAGATTCAACGGCTCGACGCCTGGGTATTGCCCCGACGATCCGTCATCTTCGGGCAGGGAGTGTACGCCGGCATAATCCTGGCGCTGGTGCTCTATAACCTCGTCCTCTACTTCTCGATCCGTGAACGGGCGTACCTTTGCTACTCGCTATTCGTGTGTCTCTTCGGTGCGATTTGGATCGCGCGCACCGGGTTCTTCTACCAGTACCTTTGGCCGCATCATCCCTTCTGGGAGCGCGAATACCAGAGTTACCTTGCAGCGTTGGCGATCATTTTCAGCATCCTCTTTGTGCGCGAGTTCCTGGCGACGCGGCAACGTTCACCCTGGGTCGATTCCCTGCTGCTCGGCGCCCTGGGGGTAACGATAGGCTGTTGTGTTGTACGGCTGGTCACCGGCCGCTTGCTTTTGCCGCTCCCGCTGGCACTCATCGGCTTGGCGCTCGCAATTTTCTATGCCGTGATTGGATTCATTGCTCTCGCTCGCGGCTTCCGCCCAGCGCGTTTCTTCTTGGTGGCGTGGACGGCCGTCCTGGTGGGCAGCGCCATTTACATTTTCATGTTCCTGCGATTCCTGCCGGTCAACTTTTTCACCTACAACGCAGCCCAGATGGGCTCCGCCACCGAGTGCATCTTGCTGGCATTCGCGCTGGCCGACCGGGTGAACCTTCTCAAGCAGGAGAACGACGAGAAGCAGTCCCGGTACACACTCGAACTGCGGGAACAGGTATCGCAACGCACAGTTGAATTGACCACTGCAGTCGAAAAGCTAAAGGCTGCGTCGATCACCGATCCTCTCACCGGATTAAGCAACCGCCGTCACGTGGATGCAGCAATCCAACCCTGGATCGCCGAACTGCATCCGAAATTCGCCCGATGTTCCCAAGCGGTATCTTGCGCTCTGCCTCTCCGACCTCGATCACTTCAAACTTGTCAACGATGAACTGGGTCACGCTGTCGGCGACAAAGTGTTACAGGCAGTAGCCGAAACGCTTAGGCAGAATGTGCGCGCCACCGCAATCCTAGCCCGATGGGGAGGCGAGGAATTCCTGGTCCTTGACCACGTCACCGACCCCGAGGAAGAGCTGTTAATGGCGGAACGGTTGCGCCTCGCCATCCTGGACGAGTGTCAGCCGATCTTTGGTGAAATCGGCAGGTCGCTGACGTTGTCGCTGGGAGTCGTGCGGTATCCGTTTTCAACGGCCTATCCCGAGTTGCTGAGCTGGGACCATTGCATGGCGCTGGCCGATCATGCGCTTTACGGAGCCAAGAATGCCGGACGCAATCGCTGGCAATGCTACCGCGCCAATGAAACCGCATTGCTCAACGCCATCCATAAGAATGGTATTGAGGAAGTTCGTCGCCTTCTGCGCATGAACACAGTCCAAGCTTTCGAGTTGGGCCTGATCGAGGTCGTTGAGCAAGTCACCTCCGAAGTGCAGGCGATCTGATCCGCTTTCCCGAACCTACCCTCCCAGCTTCCGCGCCGCATTCTTATGTACCACTGCCAGACGCCGCGCGTGAAAACTTCCATTGACTACCGCCGCGACCGCATCCATCTCCGCCAGGAAACCGTCGTGGCCGTGCGCAGTCTCGAACTCCGTGTAATCGCATTGAACCGCCGCAGCTTTCAGCCGATCAGCAAGCGCGCGCACGTCTTTCACCGGAAACAACCAGTCCGACGAGATCCCCACCAGCGACACATGCGCCCTGATGCGCTTCAACGCCTCTGCTTCTGAGGCATAGCCCCGTCGCAGCTCGAACGTGTCCATCGCCTTCGAAATCACGAGGTACGAATTGGCGTCGAAACGCGAGACAAACTTTTCTCCCTGGTGGTCGAGATATCCCGCAACATCGTAGCGGTCCCCGAGCGAGCGCAGTGGATCTTCGCCGTTGCGGTTGGGATTACGGGCATAGCGCTCGTCGAACAATTCTGGTGACTTGTACGAGCACATGCCGATGCCGCGTGCCAAACCCAGCCCCCGCGCCGGCTGTTCAGTCGCGGCGTACCGTCCCTCCTTGAAGTCGGGATCGAGTTGGATCGCCTTGCGCTGCAAATGGTTCAGCGCCAGTCCCATCGCCGACAATGGGGCCGCGCCAATCGCAACGCAGTGCTCGACACGCTCGGGATAATCTACTGCCCACTGCAACGCCTGCATGCCGCCAATCGACGCGCCTATGACGGTGTGCAGCTTCTTGACGCCCAGCTCAACCAGTACATGCGCCTGGGCACGGACAATATCGCGAACGGTGACGAGGGGGAAATCAGGGCCGAAGGGTTTGCCGCTGGCGGGATTGATCGAGGTGGGACCGCTGGAGCCGTAACACGATCCCAGAATGTTGGTACAGATAACGCAATCGTGCGTGAGGTCGAAAACCCTACCAAACATTTCGGGCCACCAGTCGGCGGCGCGAGCTGAACCCGACAGCGCATGACAGATGAGCACAGCATTATCGCGCCGCTCGTTCAACTCGCCATACACGGCGTAGCGCACGGAGACAGGTTGCAGCGAGCCGCCGGCCTCCAGGCGGAAGGACGCGGCGTGTGCGAATGTAAGGTCGCCCTCCCGGGTTGGTTCGAGTGCCTCGCTCATCGCTAGTCTCCTGCCACCTGGGTCGCGACCTTCTTGCCGGTCGCCACCTGCAACGCGCTGTCGAGGTCGGCGATGATGTCGCGCACGTCTTCAATGCCCACGGACAACCGTACCAAGTCAGGCGTGACGCCGGTTTCGCGCTGTTCGGATTCGCTGAGCTGCTGGTGAGTGGTCGAAGAGGGATGGATGACCAGCGACTTGGCATCGCCGATGTTGGCTAGCAGGCTGAAGAGCTGGGTCGCGTTGATGAACCGCTTGCCCGCTTCGTAGCCGCCCTTGATGCCAAACGTGACCAGAGAGCTACTGCCTGTCGGGAGATACTTCTTCGCTCGCTGGTAGTACTTGCTGGTAGGCAAGCCGGGATAATTCACCCACTCCACATCGGAATGGCTGGACAGGTACTCCGCGACTTTGAGCGCATTCTCGGAATGGCGCTCCATGCGAAGATGCAGGGTTTCTGTGCCCTGCAACAGAAGGAATGCGTTGAATGGCGACAGACTGGCGCCGGTGTCGCGCAAACCCTGCACCCGCGCCTTCAGGATGAACGCCAGCGGCCCGAACGCTCCGGTGTACGACACGCCGTGATACGACGGATCAGGCTCGACGAAATCCTTGAAGCGTCCTGAGGCGGCCCAGTCGAACTTGCCCGCATCAACGATGATCCCGCCGATCGAGGTGCCATGTCCGCCGATATATTTGGTGGCAGAATTGACCACGATGTCGGCTCCCCATTCGATGGGGCGACACAACGCAGGCGACGCGCAGGTGTTGTCGATGACCAGCGGGATTCCGTTTTCGTGGGCGATCTTGGCCAGTTCCTGGATATCCGCGATGTCGAGCTTGGGATTTCCCAGCGTCTCGGTGTACAGCGCCTTGGTCTTGGGGCCGATGGCCTTGCGCAGGCCGTCGAAATCGTCGGCGTCCACGAATTTCACCGTGATGCCCAGCTTAGGCAGCGTGTAATGGAACAGGTTATACGTCCCGCCGTAAAGCGACGTGGTGGAGACAATGTCGTCTCCGGCGGAAGCCAGGGTGGTGATAATCAGGGTCTCTGCGGCTTGTCCTGACGCCAACGCCAGTCCGGCGACGCCGCCCTCGAGGGCGGCGATCCGCTTCTCGAACACATCGGTAGTCGGATTCATAATGCGCGTGTAGATGTTGCCGAACTCCTGCAGGGCGAAGAGTCGCGCGGCGTGGTCGGCATCGTCGAACACATACGACGTAGTCTGGTAAATCGGCACGGCGCGCGACTTGGTGGTGGGATCGGGGTCCTGCCCGCCATGGATGGCGAGGGTGTCAAAGTGAAACTCCGGCTTGTCGCTCATGGTTGCTGCTCCTATTCAGACTGAATTTAGGCTAAAACGAAAAGACCCACTGTCTCTCAGGACCGTGGGTCGTTTAGGAATCTTTGCGGCTACTTACTGTTTTCTATTGGCCGCCCCTACGCTCAACCCACAGATGGACACGGGTACACATGCACATGGCCATGGTGCTGATGCGCGTCCGGGTGTGAGTCGCGTGAAACATGTTGGTATTTGAGTATAAAGATTCGGATGCAGATGTCAAGACAGGTCGTGTCCAGGCAGGGGACGAAGCCGGCCCCTGCTTGGACGTTCTCTCCTGATGCTAACTACCTTTTCGGCCCAACCAACTCGTCTTCTTCCACTTCGACGTGGTCGATCGTTATGTGCTGATGCTGATGGTCGTGATTGAACACGTCCTCGACTTCGAGGGTTTCATATGCGTGTTCTCCGTGCAGAGACTCGTCGAGGCCGATCTCTTCGCTCATCCCATCCACTTTCACCGGAGTGAAGAAATTAATGATGTGCAGCATGGCATAGGTGAACCCAAAGGCCCATACCGAGGAGAAAAGCACTGCGACCAGTTGTTTCACGAAGAATCCGGGATTGCCGTAGAGCAACCCGTTGGTTCCAGCGGGATTGAAGGCGCTGTTGGCGAACAGTCCCAGCATCAGGATGCCAAGGAATCCGCCGACTCCGTGCACTCCCCATACATCGAGCGCGTCGTCCCAGTGCAGCTTGTTCTTCATCTCAACCGCGAAGTAGCAAACCACTCCCGCAACCAGTCCGATGATGACTGCAGTCGTGGGCGAAACATAGCCCGCTGCAGGCGTGATGGTGGCCAATCCCGCCACGGCTCCGGTCAGCAGTCCGAGGAACTTCGGTTTGCGTTCACGGAACCACGCCACTCCCAGCCAGGCGACAGCCGCGAATGACGCAGCAATATCGGTGTTGAGGAATGCCGTCGCCGTCACCGAATCCACGCGCATTTCGCTGCCGGCGTTGAAGCCGTACCAGCCGAACCACAACAACCCGGTTCCCAGGGCCACGAGAGGAATACTGTGCGGTCCGCGATCCAAAATTCTGCGGCGTCCTACGTAAAGAATGGATGCCAGCGCCGCCATGCCCGCGATGTTGTGCACTACGATGCCGCCCGCAAAGTCTTCAACTCCCCAGCGTTGCAGGATGCCCCCACCCCAAACCATGTGCACGAAGGGGAAATAAACGAACGTGAGCCACGCCGTCAGAAAAATGCAATAAGCCTTGAAGGTCACGCGATTGGTGAACGCGCCCGATATGAGTGCCGGGGTAATGATGGCGAACATCATCTGGTAGGCGATGAAGACCATCGCCGGAATAGTGTCGGTCGGCGCCGAAGGCGTTGACAGATTAATGCCGCGCAGGCAGACGTTGTGCAGGTTGCCGATGATCCCGTGCCAGTCGCCGCTGAAACAGAGTGAATATCCGTACAGGTACCAAATGACGGTGGTCCAGCCCATCGAGACGAAACTCTGAATCATGATGGCGAGGACGTTTTTGCGACCCACCAGGCCGCCGTAAAAGAATGCCAGGCCCGGAGTCATGAGCATGACCAGGCTGGTGCAGAGAATCATGAAGCCGGTATTACCGGTATCAAGGTGAAGCATGAAAGCCTCCAGAAATAGATATGCGGCAAAAAAATGGCGCGCCTCTTAGAAAGAAGTCACGCTCAATCGACGTTCGAACAGAATTGCTGGGTGTTGGTTGTAATGCAGAACAATGACCGGCGGCGCGTTGAGTAGGCAAGTCCCGCTTCACGTTCAAGGCGAGAATGAGTCGAGTCGGAACAGCCCGGAATGACAAGAGGAGCGTACTTTGCCTCGCAGCCGCGTCCACTACGGAGACGTCAAAATGCCGCAGAATAAGGCTGCGCTACGCAAGAACTGAAAGCTGTGCCCCTTGTCACTTGGCGGGGTGATACGGCTCACGTGGTGTGAGCGGATGAGCAGAAAAGCAAGATGACCGGCACGAACCGGCCATCTCGGGCTGAGCTGCCGTGGACCAGTGCCCTGGATTGGCGCCCTACCCGTCGGCGTTAACCTGGGTTCGCTCAATCCGGTCGATCAGTTGGCCCGCTTACTGCGCAGGTGCCGGCACAGCCTGCTGCGCGGGCGGGTTGAAGTTCACCTTGGGGGCCTGCCGTGAACCTTCTTCCGCCTTGAAGTACGCGTCGTTGCGGGTGAAGCCTGCCAAACTGGCGACGATGTTGTTGGGGAACAGCCCGATGTAGGTGTTGTAGTCCTGCAGGGTATCGTTGTACCGCTTACGCTCGACCGCGATGCGGTTCTCGGTGCCGGCCAGTTCATCCTGCAAGCGCAGGAAATTTTCGTTGGAACGCAGTTGCGGATAGTTCTCCACCACCACCAGCAGCCGGCTAAGAGCCGAGTCGAGTTGCCCGTTGGCGGCAATCTTCTCCGACGGCGTCCTCGCGCCGCTCATGGCAGCGCGGGCGGCCGCGATGTCGCCAAAGACCTTTTCTTCATGAAGGGCAAAACCCTTGACCGTCTCTACCAGATTGGGGATGAGGTCGGCGCGGCGCTGCAACACCACGTCCACCTGCGACCAGGCCGAATTGACCGCTTCCCGCTTGGTCACCATCGCATTGCGATGGCCGACATATGTACTGCCACACCAAAACAGCACCAGAACCACAATGATAAGAATGATCAATCCAATTTTCATACGGGTCTCACTTTCGCTGTAAGTCTTCCTGACATCTTCAACTCGCCGGTTACGAGTGTTTATGCCAGTGGCGCTTGGGGACCTTCACATCCAGCCCGTGCGCCACGGCCAAAATAGCATCCATGTACGCGTGATAAAGCTCGCGAACATTGTCTATGTGCTGCCCATTGCTGCGCAACTCCAGCACCGTGCGCAGCGGCTGCCCATTGAACCCAAATACCTCGGCCGCGTGCTCCAGCACCTTCGCCTTGGCGTGTGGCGGAGTCTCGCCCAGCGCGATCAGCGCATGGCGGAACAACGTCACCACGCTGGTCACCGACTTTCCCATCACCGCCTTTAGTTCCTCGTCGCCGTCGGCCGTGAGCAGCAAATGGTTCCGCAGGCGCAGCAGCGTGGTACGCAGGTCGTGTTCGACCTCGACCCGGTGCAAGTTCATGGGCACTTCGATCGCACTCACCACATCGTCGCCATACAGCGTCTTGTGCTCCGCCTGGATGTCGAGCATCTCGATGGCGAACACGTCCGCCGATTCGCGTACTTCCTCCAGGGTCATGATCATCGGAGGCCGCAGCTTTTCTTCGTGGCTCCACCAGGTGAGGACTCCCGTCAACGCCGGGAAAATGCTGGGCTTCATGTGCCGCAATACGACCATCACGTTCACATCGGAATATTGCTCGTGATAATCGTCTCGCGCCGCGGAGCCGTACAGCACGATGGACACCAGGTCATCGCCGCACGCGTAGTGCAAGCGGCTCACGAGTTCCTGCAACTTGTCTTCTGGCTTCTTCACCATGTCTCGCTCCACGCAGCCGGATTACCAGCTGCCACCGGCGCCACCGCCGCCGCTCATGCCACCGCCAAATCCGCCAAAACCTCCACCACCGCCGCCGCCCCAGCCTCCGGAGCTGCCACCAAATCCGCCGCCCCAGCTACCGCCGCGACCCATGGCATTGCCCAGCAAAAGCCACGGCAGCGCACTCCCCACTCCGCCACCACCACGCGGGCCTCCGCTACCTCGCCCGGCGCGCGACAACGCGCGAATGATCAGGAAGATTCCACCAATGATGACGAATGGCAGCCACCAGGGCGCTTCCTTGGTCCGAGGTCTGGTCGCGCGTTGGGGAATACCCGTAAGCTGCACGCCTGCATCGGCTGCGATGAATTGCGAAACCCCAATTGCGCCAGTCAGCGCCGCAGCGCCATAGTCGCCCTTGCGTAGGTCGGGAACCATGTCGCGTCCCACGTCGCCCGCGCGCGCATCGTTGATCACCGGCTCCAGTCCGTAGCCAACTTCAATCTTGTATTGCCGGTCTTTGGGAGCGATCAGGATCAATACGCCGCGGCTGTCTTTCTTGGCTCCCACGCCAAGATGCTTATAGAGATCTGCAGCGTAGTCTTCGCGGGTCTGGCCTTCCAGTGAATTCACGGTGACCACGGCGATCTGCGCGCCGGTCTTCTGCTGCAACTCGGTGCCCAGCATTTCGATTTTCTGGCGGGTCGCAGGATTGATGACCTGCGCCAGATCCGTGACATAACCTTGCGGTTGGATGTCGGCAATCTTCTCCGCCCATCCCAACTGCAACAGGGACGCGAGCAGCAATACCAGTAGGACGAATTTGCTTCGCGCTTGCACGGTCGGTTGGGGCAGGTGGATCGGCAGAAAACTCCCTCGTCTCGTACGCTAGTGAACTACCCGGCGGGTGTCAAGGAAGGGCGACCTCGTTTTCCTGCAATGGGAACACGCGGTGACTTGGCTTCTTCGCCGGTCCCATCTGCCGGCGCCACACGAAAACCGGGGGCGCGGTAGTCCTTCGGCAGGTACTGATCTGGAATCGCCGTGCGGTTGCCGTCGCGCAGAGCGTGAAATACCGGCGACATGATCTCCACTCCCGCCTCGAAGAAGCTGTCCTGGATGTTGGCGTGAAGGTCCGAGTAGATGTACGGCATCAGCAGCGGATGGTCGGTATAGGCATTGATCTCGTACTTCACGTAGGAATCTTCCAGCTCTGCCTGCAACACAAATGGCGGCGGATCATGCAGGATGTGCTTGCTACGCAGGGCGGCGTCAATCAGCAAGTTGTGAATAGTGCGCCACGGCGCGTCGTAGCCGATGGTGACCGATGTGTGCAGGACGACGCCCATTCCCTGCGCCTGCAGGCTAAAGTTGGTCACGTAGCTGCCCAGCACTACCGAGTTCGGAATGGTGATCTCCTCGTTGCGGATGGTGCGGACATGTGTGGCCAGCATCGACGTCTGTACCACTTCCCCCGTGTTCTCGCCGATCGTCACCCAGTCGCCCACGCGAAAGCCGCGGGTGTAAATCAGGATCACGCCCGCCACGAAATTGGCCACCGCCGATGTGGACCCCAACGAGAACAGCACGCCGAGGAACACGCTGATCCCCTTGAACGCGGGCGACGATTCGCCCGGCAGGTAGGGATAAATCATCACCGCAGCGAAGGCATAGATCAGCACGCGGACAATCTTGTAGGTGGGTTGGGCCCACTCCGGGTAAAAGTTGGAGAACCGGATGCGTCCGGCTTCCACCTGCCCGGCAATGATCCCGACAAACTTAATCACGTAATGCGTCACCACCACGATGACGAAGATATAAAACGCCTTGGGGAGATAAGCCAGGAACCCTTCACCCATGGCCACCAGAGGACCGATGATGTATCCCAGCAGCCGCTGGCCGTGTTCGCGCGTCCAGGGAAAGAAACTAAACGCCTTGGCCAGCATGACGTAGGTCAGGACCGCAAGCACCAGGATGCGCAGCAACTTCACCACCGAGACCAGCAGCGCAGTCACCCGTGATCCCTGCACGATCTCCGACTGCTGGATCTTGATGCCCTTGATGCGGGCAGCCGCCGAGGTCTCGAGAATCTTGACGACCCTCCGCGTCCCCACAACCACCATCCAGAGCGCGACAAGATAGATCAGTACCACCGCTGCGGCGTAGGCGGCCGCACGCCATAGATAACGCGGCGTATGTTGCTCGCGCGCCAGGGCGAGTTTTTCCTGGATCAGCTTGGCATATTGGTAGCCTAGCGCCTTGCGCGGCAGGCCCGAGCCGTGCGCCTCCGCGTCATTGATGGTAACGATCAACTGGTCGCCGTAGCGGACCGTCGCGACCCCACCTTCCTCGTTCACCTTGATGTCCTGGGGATTGAAGTCCTGCGCCATTGCCAGGTCCTCCAAGGCCGCCGAGATCCGCTGCGCCCGCTGCTCCGCTGTAGCCGCGCCGAGGTTCTGCCGCACCCGGAACACCTCATAACCATCAATGATGACTGGATAGCCCTGCTGTTGCTGCGCAGACGCACTCTCCTCTTCGCTCTGCCAGCCCACAGCGGGCAGGGACAACAGCGCTAGCATGACGACACAGGTGGCGGGCATCAAAAATGCAGGCAAGCGAAGTGTTTTAGCGCGTATCACCGTGGGTTTCCATCCGTCTAGAGACGGAATCATGAGTTATAAAGGCTCGCGGCTCATGGTAGGACATGCGCGCGCGCTTCACAAGAAGACAGTTGCGGGGCAGCGTGCCGGCGCTTGACTTACGAACGGGCAGCGCCAGCCTTGGATTTCGCTTTCTGCTGACGCGCCTTTAACCACTCCATCCACCGATCGAGTCCTTCACCCGTGGTGCTCGACAGCTCAAGAATTTCCATCTGCGGGTGCACCCTGCGCGCGTTCTCTTTCGCCAACTCCGCCGAGAACGGAACGTAGGGCAGAAGATCAATCTTGGTGAGTACCATCAATTCCGACTTAAAGAAGATGGACGGATACTTCAGGGGCTTGTCTTCGCCTTCGGTTGTACTCAGCAAAACGATCTTCGCGTCCTCGCCCAGGTCGTAGCTCGAGGGGCATACCAGGTTGCCGACGTTTTCCACGATCAGCAGATCGAGGTCTTCGAGCTTCCAATCGGCGAGGTGCTTCTCGATCATGCGCGCGTCGAGATGGCAGGTGCCACCGGTGACGATCTGCTTCACCGGAAAGCCAAACTTCGCCAGCCGCTTCGCGTCGTTCTCGGTTTGCAGGTCCCCAGTGAGCACGGCGACACGCGCATTCTTATCCATGCGGTCGAGAGTCTTTTCCAGCAGGAGTGTCTTGCCCGATCCGGGTGAGCTGATGAGATTGACACACAATAACCCCTGCTGGCGATAACGCTCGCGCAGTTGCTCGGCGAGAATCTGGTTCTCGTTCAGGACTTTCTTTTCGACTTCGACTCGGCTCATTCGTCCACTTCCATGTATGCGATGTCCAGCTCTTCCCCGCTGATGCACTGGGTTGCAAATTCGCCGCAGATTGGACACTGGGGATCGAAGTCCGTCATGCGAAATTCATGCTGGCATTTGGGACAGCGCTGCATGCGCGGGATCGATTCGACCGCCAGCACCAGTCCATCCCATTCCGTGTCCTTCACGATGGCTTCAAAGCCAAACTGCAGGGAATCAACATCAACCCCTGCGAGCTCGCCGATCTTGACCCCCACCTTGGTGATGTGCACGTCGGGATGCCTGCGGGCCTCTGCTTGCACGCAGTCCAGAATCGAAGATGCGATACCCAATTCGTGCATGATTACCGTCGCGTCAGCGAACCTGACATTGTCGCACGGAGGGGCGCCCCTTGAGGGCCTACTCGGATCTTGTCGAAGGGCGAGCCGCTACGCTCCCTTATTCTTGGCATCACGCAGACTCTAGTCCGCGGGGGATCTGCTCCTTCGGCCTATTTCCCTGACATTCGCAAATGTGCGCATGAGGCCGCTGTCCGCATCCGGACACGTTACACCCTTGCATCACTATCTTTACTTTTCAGGAAACATTTTCCTCCAGATTTCGTCTATCACCGCAGCGCAGGCATTGGTCTGCCTGGGGGAATCAAATCGTGCCGTCGGGTCGCGCGACATGCTGAAACGCTGGGGCCGCATCTGGTTCATCGGATTCGTGCTATGGACGCTGCTTGCGTTCCTCACGGCCGCGGGTGCGCACGTCTACACCGCGTCGGTGGGAGAACCCATCAGTTGGGCGCAACTATTGGCGTGGAACTTAAGCATTTCATTTGTCTGGTCGTTATTGACCCCCATCATCTACGAACTCTCGCTGCGTTATACCTTCGACCGTACCAATTGGAGGCTGTCCCTCCTTATACATGTCGTCGCCAGCGTGGGCCTCACGTCTATCGCTGCCATTGCGCTGGCGCGCTTGAGCCCGATGATCACCTGGATCAAAGAACCAAGCGTACCTTTCTTCGCGCACGTCCTCTCGCGTACCTTCATGGACATCCCGCGCTACTGGTACATTGTGCTGATCACCCAGGCCATCGCGTTTTACGGCAAGTACCAGGAGCGGCAGCTGATATCGTCGCAGCTCGAAGCCCAGTTGGCACGGGCGCAACTCGAGGTGCTCAAGATCCAACTCGAGCCGCATTTTCTCTTCAACACGCTGAATTCCATCGCCGCACTGGCCCGCTATGACGGCGAGGCCGCGGAGCACATGACGCTGCAGCTAGCCGACTTGTTGCGCATGTCGCTCGACGGAGTGGGTGTACAGGAGGTTCCTCTGGAGCAGGAACTCACGTTCCTGCAGAAGTACATCGACATCCAGCAAACGCGTTTTCGCGACCGCCTGCAGGTTGAGAGCGACATCGATCCCCGCACCCTGGACACGTTCGTCCCCAACCTGATTCTGCAGCCATTGGTGGAGAACGCTATCCGTCATGGCATCGGACCGCGACGCGCGCCCGGACTGGTTCGCATCTCTACCTGGCGCGATCACGACGATGTGTGGATGGAAATCCGCGATAACGGCGCCGGACTGACCCGCGGTCGGGGCGCGCTGCCCCCCGAGGGCGTGGGCCTTCGCAATACCCGGGGCCGGTTGCAACAGCTCTACAACGAAAACCACGCCATGGTGCTGGAAGATACGCCTGGCGGCGGATGCACAGTCAAGGTCCGCGTTCCCTATCGATCCACGAACCAGGAGGTCACGAACGCCCATGTCAATTCGAGTGTTGCTTAGCGACGATGAAGCGCTCGCCCGCGAGCGTCTGCGCAGCCTGCTTGAGGAAGAACCGGACCTCGAGATCGTAGCCGAGTGCGGTGACGGCAACTCGGCCATAGCACTGATCCAGCGCGAACGACCCGACCTCGTTTTTCTCGACATCCAAATGCCGGAAGTGGACGGCTTCGGGGTGGTCGAGGAACTGGAGAAGCATGGCACCCTGCCACTGACCATCTTCGTCACCGCGTACGACCGTTATGCCATGCGCGCCTTCGAGGTCCATGCCCTCGACTACCTGTTGAAGCCCGTCAACAAGCAGCGGCTGGGAGAGGCCCTCGACCACGCGCGTAAGCAGTTACTGCATCCTTCGGAGGCAATGTTCCAGAAGCGCGTGCTCTCGATGCTGGGCGACCTGGACGCCCGCCAGCACGCACCCGACCGCATTGTGGTGAAAGCCGACGGCGAGATCGTCTGCCTACGGCCCAACGAAATCGACTGGGTCGAGTCGGCGGGAAACTACGCCTGCCTGCACGTAGGCAACGTCACCCACATCCTGCGCGAAACCATCACCGCGCTGGAAAACCGTCTGGGCGCGCGCCAGTTCCTGCGCGTGCACCGCTCCACGCTGGTAAACGTGGACCGCATCAAGACCTTGAAACCCTCGCTGTATGGAGATTACGCGATCCTGCTCCGCGATGGGACGAAGCTGACGCTGAGCCGCGGCTTCCGCGAGTCGGTGCTGAAGCGACTGGGGACGGCGTAGGCTCTGCGTCGCCTGTCATCTGGTCTGTCATCCCGAGCGAAGGCCGCCGCTTCGGCGGCCGAAGTCGAGGGATCACTTTTGCCGCGACCACTCTGGTTTCGATTTGAACTTCACTTGGTACTGCGCCCTTTATCGTGCGACCATAGCCCATGCCTCTCGACTATCTGCTCAAGACCGAACCCACTGAATACTCTTTCGCCGATCTGCAGCGCGACAAGACCACCACATGGGACGGAGTCAATAATCCCACGGCAGTCAAACACCTGCGCGAAATGCAACCGGGAGCGCGGCTGGTCATCTACGAAACCGGAGGCCGGAGCACAGCGGTGGGCACCGCCTCAGTCGTCTCTGTCGATGCCACCGATACCAAGAAACCGGTGGTGAAGATCAGGGTAGGAAAACCACTCGCCAAGCCCGTCACGCTCGAACAAATCAAAGCCAACAAGCTGTTCGCCGAATCACCACTCGTAAGAATCGGCAGGCTCTCTGTCGTCCCACTGACCAAGCCGCAGTACAAGGTGCTGACGGGAGAGTAGGGCAACTGAACCAGGATCGTTCCCAGGTTAGCGCCGAACATCACGGCGCGAACCCTTCGACAGGCTCAGGGCAGGCTCTGGGACACCAAGCGGTCTTACTTGCATGCCGCTCTGTCTCCGCATACACTGACGCCGCATCCTGCTATTCAATTCCAATGGGAGACTCCATGAAAACCAGATCCATCGTATTGACGTTCGCGTTGTGCGTGCTCGCTCTCACCGCCAGCTTTGCCCAGAACCCCAACATGGGCACTTGGAAGCTCAATGAAGCGAAGTCCAAGATCCCGGCCGGGGTGGGCAAGAACACCACCGTCGTCTATTCCGCCGCGGGCAGCGATATCAAAGTCACCACCGATGGCGTAAACGCAGCCGGCCAACCCACGCACACTGAGTGGACGGGCAAGTTCGATGGCAAGCCGTTTCCGGTCATCGGCAGTCCTGATGTGGATTTCCGCGCGGTCAAAACCAAGGGCGACCGCACCTTGTTGCTCGCCAACATGAAGGGCGAAAAGACCGTGAGCAACGGCAAAGTCGAGCTCTCCAAGGATGGCAAGAGCCGCACCCTCGTGATCACCAACTTCGGCGCGAACGGCAAGAAGACTCACGCCACGTACGTGTACGACAAGCAGTAGTTTGATATCCCACATTGTGGGATTAGCTACTACTCTCACAATGTGGGATATCGGAGACCCCGTTCGAGCACGTACTGCGGGGTTGAACGGCCTTCTTTCACACGTCACTCGACCTAAGGAGACGAGATACGCATGAGCACGAGCCGCATACGGTTGCTGGTCGATATCAGTATTCACGAAGGCAAGTTGGCAGAGTTTGAGGCCATCGCAAAACAAATGGTGGCGGTCAGCGAGCAGGAGCCGGGCACCCTGGGCTACCACTTTGCGCTAAGCGCCGATCGTACCCGTTGCCGCCTGATCGAAGGCTACACCGACCAGGCCGCCATCACCGCCCACTTTGAGGGTCCGGCGGTGCAGCAGTTCGTACCGCAAATGATGCAGTTCGCCAGCCCGGTTGGAATGGAGGTTTACGGCGATCCTGGTCCCAAGGTCTCGGCTATGGTGGCCGCCTTCGGTGCGGAAATCTTCACCGCGTGGCAGGGCTTCGACCAGTAGGACTCTTCGACCAGCCAATGGCAGGGTGCGGCGTTTGAGCAACGAACTGTGGCTAACCTGGGACATTCGCCGAAATTTCTTTTCATGCCTCCGTTTGTTTTCAATGGTTTGGACATAAATTGACGGCACACAATTGATTGCAAAAGGTTTACAGCTATCCATGTCAGCCGTAAGGACTTATATGTGCATATCTTTGCACATTCCGCGGCCTTGAGTGCTGGTTCTGGATTTCAAAGAGCTTACGCGGCGTGGGAAACCGGACTCACCCGAACCGTTGGCCGCCGCCGGAATGAGGACATCCGTTGAGACCAGTCCCGCCCCTGAGGCGAATCATCCCAGTTTCATGGATAGAGCACGAGGGGAGTGGAAGTCACGCAAAATCCGTGGGGCGAAGAAACGAAAGTAACCACCATTGCCCTGGGAGATTCCCACTGGTCGTGTGAGATAGTCTCCGCGGTGCTTCGGGAACGTGTACGAACTCTTCGGCTGGGCATGGACTGGTTCGAGAGGCGGAAGACTGGCTTTGGGTAGCTGTCGTCACTACAATAAAGGAGAAGCAGGGTTCGTTGAGATTGAGTCCCCAAGGACGGCGAGAAAACGTGGGTCCCTCGGAATACTGCTGTCACGCGGCACGGTGCCAGACATCACCGCTTCCCAGTCGCGGTCCCCATACCCTCTACCCATGGCCCTTCCTACTCTAATGGGTGCGCCTATGAAAGTGGCGGGAATCGCGCTGATCACCTCAGTCCTTATTGGCCTGGCCATTAGTGCCCCAGCACAAAGCAATAAACAAGACTGGCTTCGCTGCGCTGACCACAGCCCCGACATTCGAATCGCCGCGTGCTCGGCATTCATATCGGGCAAGGAGACTCAAGCTCGCCTCGCAACTGCTTTCGCCTACCGGGCCAGTGCTTATGGCCAGAAGAACCAATACGGCGAGGCTCTAAAGGACTCGAATGAGTCAATCCGCATGAATCCTGATTCCACGTACGCCTTCACTACGCGTGGCACTGTTTACCTCCTTATGCACCAGTATGATCGCTCTATTCAGGACTTAAATCAGGCAATCCTCCTGAACCCCAATGAAATCTACGCTGTCCTTAACCGTGGAATCGCCTACCGAGGTCAGGGGCAGTACGACCGCTCCATGCGGGATTTCAACCAGGTGATTCGCTTGAAACCCAAATTCGCGAATGTTTACTACAACCGGGGAATCGCTTATGCCAACCAGGGCCAATACGACAACGCCATTCAGGATTTCAGCTGGGCGATTCGCCTGAAACCCAATTTTGCGAACGCTTTTCGCGACCGCGGCATCGCCAAGTTCCATCAAGCCCATTTCGAGGGCGCTGCCGCAGATTTTCAAGACAGCCTCAAGTTCGACTCCTCCGATGTATACACGGCGCTTTGGTTGCATCTTGCCCGTAAGAATGCGGGACAGGACGACGCGCAGAGCTTCGCCCAGCAAGTAGTCCAGATCGATCCTTCTAAATGGCCAGCACCTGTAGCAAATCTCTTTCTTGGCAAGTTGACGGAGGAGGGGACGCTCGCGGCTGCGAGCAATCCCGATCCGCTCAAAGCAAGAGAGCAGAGTTGCGAGGCTGAGTTCTTTATTGGAGAATATCTGCTTTTGCGTGCAGAGAAATCCAAGGCTCTCTCACATTTTCAGACGGCGCGTGACACGTGTCCACACTACTACCTTGAATGGAACAGCGCAGCAGCCGAGATGACACGGTTGGACGCCAGAACGAATTCCGGCAATCAATAAACTCGGGCCGTGGAGCGGTCTTACCTCCCGCTGGCCTGCCCCTCTTCCGCCTTCCTGTGCTTCCGCGCAGTTTGCGTCGCCGGAGGCGCCTGGCCCACCACCTGCTCCAACTCGGCGGCGATGGAATCCACCAGGCTGGCCTGCTTCATCAGCACGGCTCCAGCGATCACCGCGCCCGCGTCGGCGTCCTGCCACTTGTCTTCTTCCATCATTTCGCGGACTGCCGGAATGGTCTTGACTCCGTATCCGGTGTAAGCGCCGGGAGCATAGATCTGGTGCTTGAACCAGGGACGCTCCTTCAGCCCTTCCGCTGTGGTGAAGGTGCGCTCGGTTTGCATCAGCTTTTCGTTGATTGCCTTCAACTCCGGAGAGTCCCACACTGTGGGACCGCTCTCCGCCAGCCTGCCGAACGCCTGTTTGTAGCGCTTGGCCGCGCGGGTGTAGGCTTCCGACCCATTCTCCAGGGGAGCGAAGTTCAGGTACGGCGGCACTAGCTCCTTCGGCGGAGCAACATACGTCTTCGTCGGATCGGCGATCGCGATGAAGACGCCTTCCTCGATCTCGCGGTTCTTCTCGCGGACCTTGTCCTGTTTTTCCTTGAGTTCGGTCTTCAGTTCCTTCACGTAACGGCTGATAGTGTCAGCCGAGCCCGAGGGATCATACAGCAGCACGTCGGCGTCAGCCATGCGCATTACCGCTGTACCACCCACCTGCGACAGCGCCTTCTCGTATACAAAGTCAGGATCGCCGAAGTGCGTGTACCAGTAGAAGTCGTCGTAAATCGAGTGATAGATCCCGCCGTCGGCCTCCCCGCCAAAGCCAATGTTGAGCGACGCTACGCCGGCGTGGTCGAGGAACGGCGCGTAGTCAGACCCATCTCCCAGCGCTCCGATGCGCAGATCGCCGCGGTCGCGCGCCTCGTCACGGTCATCGGGTTTCTGCGCTCGTCCGATACGGCGCAACTGCGCGCGCTTCAGCACTGTCATTTTTCTCTCCGGGTCCTGCACCTCGCGCGCCACCTGGTTCACCATGTGCTCCAGCGTGTGCGACCC
>DATBZX010000225.1:0-3968 GCA_036512955.1 Terriglobales bacterium | reverse complement strand
TCAGCGACAGATTCGGCCTCTGGATCGGCAGTCCGGAGGGGTTGTATCATGGCAGCGTGATGGCATTTCCTATCCGAGTCTGTGTAGTTTGTTCGGAAGAGTTCGAACTCAAGCCTGATAAGCCCGGCTTTGCCAATCGCTATCTATCCATGTCATTCCATTGGAGTTATCGGCGCAGTTTTCGCCCGTTCGACCGCAGTTGACGCGGCCGCTGCTTCAAAAGCGCGTTTTCAAAGAGCGATTCTCCCCGCCGCGTGAGCGGCGAACCGGCAAGACACACAAATCCCTTGCCTCACGAACGATTTCTTACACAACGGCAGGCGGGGGTGAAAGGACGTGGAGCACTAACGGTGTGATAAGGGGAAAGTAGGCAGAAGGGTTGTCCCCAGGCGCCCCCGTCCAGGTTAGCCCAAAAGAAGGGCGACTTGGAGCACCAAGTCGTGTCGAAGGCCGTGGGCCTGCTAGGCCGAGGTTTGGGTCATACCTTGCACGATAGGACGTGGATCGTAGTAGGCGCGGATGGACACAATTTGTCCATCGATGACATGGAAGTATTCGAGGAAGGAAATCATCCCGAAGATCGTGTCGATCTTGAGCATTGCGGCGCAGGTGTCGTCGTCGGCGGTGAGATGCACAACCTCGATGCTCTTCAGGATTCGAAAGAAGTCCGCCAATCCTTTCCGAAAGGCAGCAAGGCCTTGATAACGACCGAGCGGACTCTCGAACACCACGTCGGGATGAAGAGGGAGGCCCTCGGCGTCATTCCTCCGAACCGCATTGATATACGCCTCAACTACCCGGATCACGTCGTCACGCATAGGGCCTCCGATCGCAGCTCCTAACTTTATCAGTCGGCGGCCGTCAGACAAGAGCGGGTGCCGAGGTACGTCGCTCGCCTTGGGCTTGTCCTTCGTGGATTGCTGCCGATAAAGGAGGAATTGTTATGAAGCGGACTTCGCGTGCGCTGATCGCGGCCACTCTGCTTGTGGTCGTCGGAACGAGTCTTTACAGCCAGGGCCAAACGCAGAATCAAGCTCCGCGTCCAGCGGTTTCCCGGGCTGACGAGACGCTGGAAATGTGGAACGCCATCGGGAACAAACTCATCGCCATGGCGCAGGATTTTCCTGAAGACAAATACGATTACAAGCTGCAGAAAGACGAGCGCACCTTTGCCTTGAACCTTCTCCACGCCGCCGCACTGGATTTTGTCCTGATACGCAGGATTTCCGGATCAAACCTCGGGCCCGACTTCGGCGAGGGCGATAATCCTTCGCGAGACGCTTTCAAAACCAAAGCCGAGGTGGTGAAGTTCGTGCAAGAGGCCGTCGCGGACGGAGCGCAAGTAATTCAACAGCAGAGCGACGCGGGGCTGGACAAAACATCGAAATTCTTCGGGAACCGGCTGGCCCACAACTCTGCCATCTGGACGTTCGCCATCGAGCACAGCGCCGAGCACTACGGGCAGCTTGTGGTGTACTACCGCGCGAACAATTTGGTGCCGCCGGACTCGCGGCGATAATGCGGTAGTGGCGTTTCCTTGTAAGTCCACCGGGCGCTCCACTCAGGGTTCCTTTGCTGAGTGTGTTGCGACTTAGATTTCAGGCTAGCGATACGACTAACCAGTACTCGTGGAAGCGAGGACCAGGAGGGCGCCTCCAACTCATCCGAGAACCGCGAATGAATGGGCATCCAGCCGGCGTGTTTCAGGTTGGACACTCTAATCGATACGATTCCGTTATGATTGCTTGACAGAAATGGTTTGAGTCTCTCTACACCGGCTATCTCCAAGCAGGTTGCCGACTGATGGATCGCCACATGTTGAATTTCAATCCAATCTGGCGCCTTCAGCCACCTGCCGACGACGACCTTCATCATGGCATCATTCCCCAAGTTGCAATCGAAGAATTTGCGCGGCTGATCCGAGCAATTGCCATAGGTCCCAGCAGGCAACCAACCTGGGAACGGTTCAAACGCAAGTTCTCTGCGGTCAGTGGAAGGGATTTTTGGGCAAGCACGTCGGCCCACTACGCTGAAATTGACGGATTGGATCGCATGTCAGACGCCGTGAATAATGCTCCATTATTCATCGAAGCGTTTTACGACGGATGGATGGAGCATCAAACCGCAAACCCAATCCAAATCCCTCCCATCGTAGACTCGGTCAACGGAATCTTTAGCCGATTTGGGATCGGATACCAACATCGATCCGCCGAACCTCATCATGTTCGGCGAGCCCCCGCCACTCGTCGACGTGAATATTCCCGCTGTACCGACAATGGGAGAAAGGGCCAGAAATGTCATTGAAGGCTCCCTGGCGGCTGCAGCGCAACACTTGCAAGTAGGAGAGGACAGGGCCGCTGTGATGGAATCCCTCTGGTTGCTAGATAGTGTCACAACCGTCTTTAGTGGCATTCAGCTTCCGGAGGGCCAGGTAGACGGAATTTACTTCAATACGATTGTCGCTGATCTAAGTCGGTTTCAATCTGGAACCAGCCTCCCGCAGATCATTCGTTGGATGGAAGCGATGTACGGTTATCTTTCAGCTCCCGGTGGAGGACAGATACGACACGGCATGAACCTAAGCGATGACATCCGCTTGAACTCCAACGAGGCGCGTCTGTACTGCAACTTGATACGCAGCTACATCGAATATCTGCTCATAGAGCATGAGCGCCTGGCTCGCGCTTAACGGCTGCTGAATGTAAGCCCAAAATCGACATTCCACCAGTTATGTTCCCGGTGGATAAATTCGCTGCCGAGTTCTACCATCTTCCTCAGTGTCCGACTCCGCCTTTCCCATCACCATCTCCGTCCCTTCTGACGCCGCAGGCCAGCGACTCGACCAGTTCCTCGCCGCACACATCCCCGACACCAGCCGCGCCCGCGTGCAGTTGTTGCTGGAGGAAGAGAAGGCGCTGGTCAACGGCAAGCCATCCAAGCCTTCGCTGAAGCTCAAGGGTGGCGAGACCGTCACTATCCTCGGCGATCCCACGCCTCCGCCGTTGCGCGCCATGGCCGAAGACATCCCGCTCGACATCATCTACGAGGACGACGATCTCGCCGTCATCAACAAGCCTGCCGGCATGATGGTGCACGCTGGGGCGGGCGCCACCGACGACGATCGCAATCGCGGCACGCTGGTCAACGCCCTGCTGCACCGCTTCGCCCAGCTTTCGGAGGTCGGCGGCGAGACGCGTCCTGGCATCGTGCATCGTCTCGACAAGGAGACCAGCGGACTGATTCTGGTTGCCCGCAACGACGTGGCCCATCGCAACCTGGCGAAGCAATTCAGCGGACGCGAGGTGAAGAAGCGCTACATCGCGCTGGTGCACGGCTGGCCTGAGCGCCCGCGCAGCACCATCAGCGCCGAGATCAGTCGCGACGCCATCCGCCGCATTCGCATGACTACGAAGGGCAGTGGAGGCCGCACTGCCATCACCCATTACGAAGTCCGCGAGCGCATCGATTCGCCCTACGGCAAGTTCGCGCTGGTCGATGTGCGCATCGAGACCGGACGCACCCATCAGATTCGCGTACACATGGCATCCATAGGGCATCCCGTGGTGGGCGACACGCTGTATGGCGCAGCGGGGGTGCTGCGTTCCTCGGCCGCACCGCGCAAGGGATCGCGCAAACGCAATGCGGCCGAGCGAGAGGCAGGAGCCGTCGCTCCTGAGACTCAGCCGGGTGCCTTGCGCCTCAATCGCAACTTCCTGCACGCCGCCGCGGTCGAGTTGACGCACCCGCGAACCGGGCAACCTATGTCGTTGACTGCGCCGCTTCCCCCGGAACTAACCAGCTTCCTGGAGAAACTACGGCGCCCGCAACAGCTATAATGAAAATTTCCATGCGCGCTCGCTTCATTCCAGTGCTCATCGTACTGCTTACCGTTGCCTGCGTCGCCCAGGACGCCACGCAGCAGCCATTGCCGTCTGCGCCTTCGGCCAGCAAGTATCCGCCCAAGCCCG
>DATBZX010000224.1:0-18839 GCA_036512955.1 Terriglobales bacterium | reverse complement strand
TCCCGTCCCTGAATCCACGACCGGCGGTATCTCCGCTAGCGGAACGTCACGGTCAACGGCGGGAGCGTAAGTGCTCTCGTTGCCGGCTCGCGGTGCCGTAAATCCATTGCTTCCCCTCACGTCCAGCGACAGGGAAAGCTGCTCGTTGCGTCCCTTGTAATCTTCGTACGCCCGCACGATGCGCTGCACCAGGTGATGGCGCACCACGTCGCCCTCGTCGAAGTAGCAGAAGCGGATACCCTCGACGTTCTTCAATATCTCGCCCGCTTCGACTAGTCCGCTACGGCTCGCACTCGGCAGATCGATCTGAGTCACATCGCCCGTGATCACCGCCTTGGAGTTGAATCCAAGTCGCGTAACGAACATTTTCATTTGTTCCGAGGTGGTGTTCTGGGCCTCGTCGAGAATCACGAACGCGTCATTGAGCGTGCGGCCTCGCATAAACGCAATCGGCGCAATCTCGATGACATTCTTCTCCAGATAGCGATCGACCTTGTCGGGATCCAGCATGTCGTACAACGCGTCATACAGCGGGCGCAAATAGGGGTCCACCTTCTCCTGCAGCGTGCCCGGAAGAAACCCGAGTCGCTCGCCAGCCTCCACCGCCGGACGCGCCAGGATGATGCGGTTCACGCGCTTCGACATCAGCGCCGAGATCGCCATGGCAACCGCGAGATACGTCTTTCCCGTGCCCGCGGGGCCAACACCGAAGACCATGTCGTTCTTCTCGATGGCTTCGAGATAGCGCCTTTGATTAATGCTCTTGGGCTGCACCGTGCGCTTGCCAAACGAGCGCTGCTTACCGGCTTCCGCCAGGCCGCGCAAGCTGGCGGTGCTGTCGGCGGTCAGGACCTTCAGCATTGCGCCAAGATCACCATTCACGAACGTGAAGCCGCTGCGCAGCAGGTGCTGGTAGTCGGCAAATACCTGGCCCGCGCGCGCCACATCGTTCGGAGCTCCCTCAATCTCGATAGAGTCCGTCCGCATTCCAATGACAACGTTCAGGCCATCTTCCAGCAGGCGCAAATTTTCATCGCGCGTGCCAAAAAGTGTCTCGATGTTTGGGCTGATCTCGATGTTGGTCTTCATTTAGGGTCGGTAATTAGCCTCCTGAGGCCGGGTGCGTGCCAGCGTGGATGCCATGCCAAACCGATGTTTCCGGCCTGACAAATTGGTTGCGCAAAGATTTCTTGGAGTCGAAACAGGAAGTACATCCGGATTGTTCGCCGAAGCGAAAACTAACATTGCCCGTTAGCCTAACCTCGAACTGAAACGACGTCAATGCCGTTCGCATCAGCAGCCTTGTCACTCATGGTGCTTCTTGAGCGGATCGGCAAACCTCGCGTCTATTTCATTGGATGGATGGGAAGAAGAAAGGACGCACGCAAACTGGGTGGAGGCGCGTCTATCTCGAATCAGTAGATTTGCCATCCTACATGCGCCCAGTTTGCCCAATCCGGCCATACTCCTGTAGAATCAGGTATTCGGCTTACGTCGAGATTTCTACTAGAGGAATACAGAACAGTTATGGCAGACCACTACTCGGCGCTGAAGCGCGCCCGTCAGACAATAACCAAGACGACGCAGAACCGCACTAATAAGTCGCGCCTGCGCACCGCTTTGCGCACCTTGCGCGAGGCCATTGCCAAGGGCGATAAGGCTGAAGCTCAAAAGGCGTATACGGCCACCGCGTCCGTCGTCGACAAGGGCGTCCAGAAGGGTGTTCTGCACAAGAACACCGCCAGCCGCTACAAGGCCCGCTTGAACAAGCGCGTGAAGGCCGTCGGCGCAGCCAAGTAGCTCGCTCCAACCAATAAGTTCAAAGGCGGACCCCAACGGGCCCGCCTTTTCTGTTGCATTAAATCATCTACGTGTACATCGCGGGACGTGTTCAGGAGGTGCGAAGGTCCCTGCGCACCAGGAATGCGTCGAGGAAGAAGCCGACACCCAACGCCAAGGGAATGATGCCGAAGTATGAGGCAATCCACGCATCATGATCGTACTTGCCGATCAAGGCAAAGGTGATCATGTAGCCCAGGGCCAGCGCGGTCAGCAGAATTCCCGACCGGCGCGAACGTGCCACTTGCGAAAGCTCCGGCTCCATCGGAACGGCGACTCCGCGCGCCATCGCCGCTATGCGCTCATCCGTGTGCAGCTTGCGTACCCGGTAAAACGTGTACATCGCAGCAATCGGAATACCGAGCGCCATGGTCACTGCCACCAATCCAATAATGTTTCCGTCCATTGTGGTGCTCCTTTTCCGGCACGCTACCGGCGTACCGCTGATCTTTCTGCTTCCACTCTGAGGTACGAAAGCAGAAGGGCCGCGGTTCCGTTGGGGTCGAATTTCGCCGAGAATATCCGTTCCCAAAAAAGGAGGGAGAGGCATCGCCCCTCCCTGTCGCATTACCCGACTGCCGATCCGCTACTTCGCCACCAACTCCGCTTCTTTCGCCTGCGGTTTCCAGCGCAGCACCGGTTTGCGGGCGGCGGCGGTTTCATCCATGCGGGAGACGCGCGTGTTGTGCGGAGCGTTGGCGACGACCTCCGGCGAGTTCTCGGCCTCTTCCGCGACCGCCTTCATGGCCTCGATGAACTGGTCGAGCTCTTCCTTCGACTCGCTCTCCGTCGGCTCGATCATAAGCGCCCCCGGAACCACCAGCGGGAAGCTGACCGTGTAGGGATGGAATCCGTAATCGATCAGCCGCTTGGCGATGTCTCCCGTCTTCAGTCCGTTGCGTGATTGAATGCGGTCGCTGAATACCACCTCGTGCATGGTCGGAGTCTCATACGGCAACTCGTACACGCCTTCCAGATTCTTGCGGATGTAGTTGGCGTTGAGCACGGCGTCTTCCGTGGTCTGACGCAACCCCTCCGGTCCGTTCGCCATGATGTAAGCCAGCGCTCGAACGAACATTCCGAAATTCCCGTAGTACATGCGCACCCGTCCGATGGACTGCGGACGGTTGTAGTCGAATCCCAGCGTGCCATCCGGTTTGGTGATGACCACAGGCGTGGGCAGAAATGGCTCCAGTATTTTCTTGCAGGCCACGGGGCCTGAGCCCGGACCGCCTCCGCCGTGTGGCGTCGAAAACGTCTTGTGCAGGTTGAGGTGCATGACGTCGGCGCCGAAGTCTCCGGGACGCACCTTGCCCACCAGGGCATTCATGTTCGCGCCGTCCATGTAGAGCAGCGCGCCCTTGGCGTGTAGCAGATCGGCGATCTTGTGGATCTCCTGTTCGAACACGCCCAGTGTGTTGGGATTGGTGAGCATCAGCGCGGCCACGTCCTCGTTCACCTGTGCTTCCAGCGACGCGATATCGACCATGCCGGCAGCGTTCGATTTGAGGTTCTCCACCGCATAGCCGCACATCGCAGCCGTCGCGGGATTGGTTCCGTGCGCCGAATCCGGCACGAGGATCTTTTTTCTCGGATTGCCCTGTGACTCGAGATACGCACGTACCAGCAGGATTCCGGTCAGCTCTCCATGCGCGCCCGCCGCCGGCTGCAGCGTAATCGCGTCCATGCCAGTGATCTCGATGAGCTGGTCGCTGAGCATTTTGATGATGCGCAGAGCGCCCTGCGAAATCCGCTCCGGCTGATAAGGATGCGCCTCCGCCAATCCCGTCAGACGAGCGACAGTCTCGTTCACGCGCGCGTTGTACTTCATGGTGCAGGAGCCCAGCGGATACATGCCGTGGTCCACCGCGTAATTCCATGTGGAGATGCGGGTGAAGTGGCGAATGATCTCAATCTCGCTCACTTCAGGCATCTGGCCGAGGTCATCGCGCGTCAGGTCGCCGAGCAACTTCGCAGCGTCTACGGCAGGAACGTCGAGCGGAGGCAGCTTGTATGCCTTCTTACCAGGCGACGACTTTTCGAAGATGAGCCCTTCGTTCTGGCTGATGTGAGTGGTGGCCTTCTTGATCTTGTCGTTGATACCCATTACGCCACCTCTTTCGCAGCCGCATCGATCGAGGCTTTGGTCATGGTCTCGGTACAACACCATAAGGAGGCGCTGCCCAACTCGGGGTAGAACTTCTTCAGCGGGAATCCTCCGACAATCTTCTGCGCCAATAACTTGTCGTTGATGACGTGCGGATCACCACTAGTCGCAATCACGAACTCGTTAAAGAATGGCGAACTGTCGAACAACAGCCGTGCTCCACTTTTCTTGAATTGTTCCGCCGCGTAGTGCGCCTTGGCCAGGTTGTGCTGCGCCAGCTCCTTCATTCCCTCGCGGCCGTAAATAGTCATGAAGATGTTGCACATCAGCGCGACCAGCGCCTGGTTGGTGCAGATGTTCGAAGTGGCCTTCTCACGCCGGATGTGCTGTTCGCGGGTCGAGAGCGTCAGCACGAATCCCCGTTTGCCGTTGCGGTCGGTGGTCTCACCCACGAGCCGCCCAGGCATTTGGCGCACGAATTTATCGCGCGTCGCCATCACTCCGCAGTAAGGTCCGCCGAAGCCCAGTGGCACGCCAAACGATTGCGCTTCCATGCTCACGATGTCGGCTTCCGCCGGAGGCTTCACGATACCCAGCGAAACCGCTTCGGCAATCGACACGATCAGCAGCGCCCCTTTCTTGTGGACAATGTCCGCAATCGCGGCGACGTCTTCGATCACCCCAAAGAAGTTCGGCGACTGGATGAGCACGCCAGCAGTTTCGTTGTCCACGGCCTTGTCGAGCGCCTCGAGATCGACGCGCCCATTCTTGCCGTAGCCCACTGTCGCCAGAGGCATTCCCTGGTGACGGGCATAGGTGGTGATGACCTCGCGATACTCCGGATGCACGCTGGTGGCGATCACGGACTTGTGGCGGCCAGTGACGCGAACGGCCATCATCAGGCCTTCGGCGGCACCGGTAGAGCCGTCGTACATCGACGCATTTGCCACGTCCATGCCGGTCAACTCGCAGATCATCGACTGAAATTCGAAGATGGATTGCAGCGTGCCTTGGGCGATCTCCGGCTGATAGGGGGTGTATGCCGTGAAGAATTCGCCGCGAGAAATCAGCGCGTCAATGACCACTGGCCGGTAGTGCGAGTAGGCACCGGCCCCCAGGAACGACGCATAGCCCTGGCCGTTCTCTGCGGCGCGGTCACGGAAGAACTGGACAATTTCGCTCTCCGCATAGGAGCGTGGAATCTTGAGGTCGCCGGTGAGTCGATACTCCGCTGGAATCGCGGCGAACAAGTCGTCCACCGACCTCACCCCGATGTCCCGCAGCATTTCCTCGCGGTCTGATTGTGATTTGGGAAGATAGCGCATGGGTACCTATAACCTCTGGAAATACGTGCAGCCGCGCAAGCATGTTGTTTCGGCAGCACTGCAGGCTCCGCGGCTGGCGAGCAGTGTGGGGGAATGGCTCAGTGACCGGCTTCGTCCGCCGCAAACGTCTCGTAATCGGCGGCCGACAGCAGAGCGTCTGCTTCCGCCGCATTCTTGAGCGTGACCTTGATCATCCACGCTGCGTGGGCATCTTTGTTCACCTGTTCCGGGGAGGTGTTGAGCTCTTCGTTGATCGCCGTGACGGTTCCGGAGACGGGAGCGTACAGGTCCGACACCGCCTTCACGGACTCTACCGATCCAAAGGTCTGTCCGGCGGTGATTTCGGCTCCGACTTTCGGCAACTCGACAAACACGATGTCGCCCAGCGAATTCTGCGCGTGGTCGGTAATGCCGATGGTGCCCGTCGTACCGTCCACCTTCAGCCACTCATGTTCCTTGGTGTACTTGTATTCCGTAGGATAGGCCATTTTGATTCCCTTCTCCTCACCGGATGCCGGGGGATGTTCGCCAAGTGCAAATTTATGATTGCTTCTTGGGGCGCTTGTAAAACGGTATCGGAACCACCTTGCACTTCACCGGTTGGTTCCGGATGTCCACTGCAACTTCGGTGTCGACTGCCGAAAACTCGCTCGGAACATAAGCCAGCGCGACGTTCTTCTTCAGGAAAGGCGCATACGATCCGCTGGTCACATAGCCAATGTCTTTCCCGTCGAGATCGAGGACCTTGTATCCATCGCGCGGAATGCCCCGCTCCACCGACTCCAGGCCCACCAGCGTCCGCTTCCTACCGGATGCTTTTGCCCGCTCCAACGCTTCGCGGCCGATGAATTCGCCTTTCTCCAACTTTACAAAGCGGTCGAGCCTGGCTTCCCACACGTTGATGCTGTCGGAGATCTCATGACCATACAGTGACAGCGCACCTTCGAGTCGCAAAGTGTTGCGCGAACCCAGTCCGCAGGGCACGATGCCGAACTCTGCGCCGGCCTGCATCACTTCATTCCAAACTCGCGCACTGGTTGCTTCGTCGGAGGGAACGTAAATCTCAAAGCCGTCTTCCGCGGTGTAGCCAGTACGTGCGATTAGTGTGTTCGGCAATCCGCAGACCGTTCCGTGTGTGAACCAATAGAACTTTACCTGCGACAGGTCGGCGTCGGTCAATTTCTGCAGGGTCGCCTCGCCTTTGGGGCCCTGAATTGCGATTTGCGTGTAGTCGTCGCTGAGGTGCTCAACCGCGCAGTCAAACGCCCGGGTGTTTTCGATCACCCAATCAACATCCTTCTCGCGGGTCCCGGCATTGATCACCAAAAGATAGTCATCGTCACCCAATCGGTGGACGATGACATCATCCACAAACGTGCCCTCGGGATAGAGCATCGCCGAATACTGGCACTGACCGATCGCCAGCTTCGAGGCATCGTTCATGGTGATGTGCTGCACCGCAGCCAGCGCCTGAGTCCCGTGCACCCGAATGTCACCCATGTGACTGACATCAAAGACACCTACGCCGTTGCGGACCGCGAGGTGCTCCTTCATCAGACCGCCAAACTTGGGATACTCGACAGGCATGTCCCAGCCAATGAAGTCGACCATTTTCGCTCCCAATTGGCGGTGGACGGAGTTCAATGCGGTCTTGCGGACAATCGGGGTGGACTGGCTTTCGGGAGGCAAGCGACGTCCCTTCGGCGCACGGCAGGCGCGGCTCAGGATGGTGTAACTAAGTACGGTAACACGCGCTTTTTCATGCGGTCAACGACAGGAGGCGCCCTGCTCTACTACAGCCTACGTAGATATCGTCCTACTACGTTTTATGTATGGTCAAAGATCCCGAACGTACAGTACAACTCAGGTAGCCACTTCTCTTTGGCGGGCTTTGGCGCCATTACTTTGGGGTACGGAGCGGCTGCTAAACATGTCTGCTCCGACGTTAATAGATTCAGAGACCGGGAGTAAGTCGGGAACCAAAATGGAATCTGCGCGTTCGAAGACGGTGTTGTGCGTCGACGACGAGAAGATAGGTCTGCGCGTTCGCAAGATCATGCTGGAAAGTCGCGGCTACGCGGTGCTGACCGCCAATAATGGCCCCGAAGGTCTCAAGGTTTTCGAAGAGAACCACGTCGATCTGGTGCTGCTGGATTACTTCATGCCCGACTTGAATGGCGGAGAAGTGGCTTCGGAAATGCGCCGCCGTCGACCCGGCGTCCCTATCGTATTTCTTTCCGCATATTTTTCTCTTCCTCCGGAGGCCCTGGAGTTGGCTGACGCGTTCATCACCAAGGGCGATCCTCCCGATGTGCTGATCGAAAGGATCCAGCAACTCCTCTAGGACGGGCAGGACACGAGACGCAACTTCAGCTGCATCCTCTTGCCTATACCATCCAGCAAAAGCAAAAAGGGCACACGCGAGGTGCGCCCTTTCGCTTGCAAAAGAAGATTCTATCGGCCGAAGTACTTGGCGTTGCGCTCGGTGTACTCTTTCCACTTCTCCGGCAGGTCGTCGAGGGCGAAGATCGCAGAAACCGGGCACACTGGCACGCACGCTCCGCAGTCGATGCACTCAACCGGGTCGATGTACAGCATTTCCTCGGTCGCAAATTTCTCGCTGTCCTTCTTGGGGTGGATGCAATCCACCGGACAGGCATCAACGCAGGCTGTGTCCTTCGTGTTAATACATGGTTCCGCAATCACATAGGCCATAAAACTGTATCTCCCTGAGCTATTCCGATGTCGGCGATTCTAAATCGGAGTGGAATACCTGATTTTACCAAAAATCGCGCTGCTGCGCGGCAAGCGAGCTGCTGTCAGTGACGTGCAGCTCGATGGCGGTTGACGGCTGCGACTGCCTAGGGCGCGACTCCGATGGGTTCGCGTTGTCCCGCGGGTTCGTACTCCACGATGTAGCCTGCGACTGCGCTGGCGGCCACTGTCAGCGGGCTCGCCAGGTACATCAAGCCGGGACCGCTGCGGCCCGGGAAGTTGCGATTTTGCGCGCTGATCACTACCTGGTCGGAACGTGTCGAAACTCCCGGACCGGCGTTGATGCAAGCTCCGCAACTGGGCTCGATCACCTGCGCTCCTGCCTGCTGGAAAATCTCCAGATAGCCTTTCCGCAAACAATACTCGCGCGTTTCCTGCGACCCAAACTGGATGTAGAACTTGCAGGTCTCCGCCACCCGCCTGCCCTGCTTCAGCGCTGTGCTCAGCACCTGCGCGTACATATCCATGTCTTCATTCTTGCCGGCAGTGCAGGTGCCGCCATATGCGATCTCCACCGGAACCGGCGTGCTGAGTTCGCGCACGAACTTGCCATTGCCCGGGTCACCCGGCGTTGCCACCATGGGATAAATTTCGTTCGCGTCCAGGTCGATCACATGCGCGTAGTGCGCATCGGGATCGCTCTGCAGTCCTTCGATCAAGGTCCCGGCCTCATTCCGGCTCATGCCGCGCCGTTCCGCCAAGAACTCGACCACCTTCTGATCCGGAGCAACGATGCCGGTAAATCCACCAATTTCGGCCGCCATATTGGTCATGGTGGCGCGCTCGTCCACTCCCAGCGCCTCGATGGCTTCGCCGCAATACTCAATGACTTTCGCCAGCGCCTTGCCATGCCGAATGTATTCCAGCGACAGCAGCTTCAACATGAAGTCTTTGGCGGTAACGTTGTCACGTCGTTTGCCGCGAATCACTACTTTCACCGATTCTGGAACCTTCACGCGAACATCTTTTGTGAACCACGAGTTGAAGACGTCGGTGGTCCCGATGCCGAACGCCACGCATCCCATCGCGCCGGCATGAGGCGTGTGCGAATCCGAACCGACGACGAGCTGGCCAGGAAGCGCATAGCTCTCGGTGACAATGGAATGGCATATCCCTTCCGAGCCTTTGCGGTCGCGCAATTCGCCGTGCAGCTTGATGCGGCGCGATTTGGCGAAGTCTTCCTGCTTCAGCTTCAACTGAGTTGCCAGGTCGAGCAGGCCCATCTTGCGCTTTTCTTCCGACAATACTTCGTCGAGAAATGTGAGATGGTCGCGGAAGAACAAAATCGAGCTGGCATCGTTGACTGGCTCCTCTTTCCCCAGGTTGTGATCGAAGAAAATTGCCGCCATCGGCGTGACGTACTCGTGACTGAACCGCAGATCGGTGCGTGCGAACCCCGTATCTCCCGGCTTCACCGCTTCCACGCCCACCTGATTGGTACCATGCACCATGTGACGCGCGAAGATTTTCTCCGCAATCGTCATCGGTCTGGGCTTGGTCGCAATCGGCGGCAGAAAAACCTTGCCCTGCAGGCGCGCCACATTGAATGGAAACAGTCCGCCATACTCGATGACTTGCCGCGTGATTTCGTCCTCGCCGTCGGTGAACTCGCGCAATTCGATTTCCTGGCCGCCACGGAGCTTATCGATCAGGCTGAAATCGGTTGCGGCCAGCAGACCCAGGTTCTGGCAGTTCTGCTTGTAGATTCGCTCGATGTTCTCAGCAATCACCAGTTGGATGCCGGCTGCCATCTCGGCGTATGGCGACTGTTCTCGGCTCGATCCTTTGCCGCGCCGCTTGCCGCTGACACAGCACACGAAACCTCCGCGCTTCACGTCGCCCCGCTTGATAGGCGTCTCACTGCCGCACTTCAAGCCCGTGTACGGAAACTCCCCCAGCGTCTGGTCGAAGAAAAAGCAGATGTGCGCCGGCGTGATCTCGTCTGTCGAGATATCGTCGCGCAGCTTGGGATTGCGCTCGGGATGCTGCGTGTCCCAAGGCAAGTCTTCTCCCGCAAGTTGACGCTTGATGAGTTCAGGATCTTCCGTGAGGAAGAGGATGCGCCCTTGCAGGCGTACGGAGTCGGGACGTTTGGCGACCACACGGGTCAACAACGAATTATTCACAAGCGTCATTTTAGCGCAGAGACAGAGCGGAACGTCCTCCGGGACCTGGCATTCAATCGGTGGAGATACCTACTCAAAGGGGAGTGCCGCCGCGGAAGTGCTAGCGCCTCTCGGCCATGCGTCGATTGGAATTGGAGGTTTCTCCCGCTGAGAGCGCTTCGAGAAGTCAGAAGTGAAGCAGTTCGCGACCGGTCAAGTGCCAGCCGGTCCTACTTAGCGACCGGACCTGCCTTCCTGATTGCCTCGGTCACTTTGTCCGCAATCTTCTTCATGGTGAAGCCGATCGCATTCTGCTCTGAACCCTTATCGGAAGCCTTGAACGAACCGCTGGACACCTCCGAACCGTCGCTGACCTTGGTGAGCTTGTATGCGGTTGTTACAAAGAAGGTTTGCATGTTTACGCCTGACGTGCCCCCGCCCCACCAGGATGAGTCGGAATGCATTTCAGCCTGGTTGGTGGTTACCACGTAATCGCAACCCTCTTGTTTAGCGAAGGCCAGGGCTTCCTCAGGAACAGCTTGATTAATGGGTACGTTCTTGATGGTAAGGGTCTTGTCTGGCTTTTCCTTGCTGAGAAACTTAATAAGTAGATCGCGTCCCACCGTATTGGAAGCAGCGGATCCTGACACCTGCATGCCTGCTACACAAAGTTGAACCGTCGGGCCCTGCGCGAAACCCGAAATAGAGAAGATACAAAGACTAACTAGAACGGCGAGGAGTGCGAAGCGTTGCATGTTGCCCCCTGTGCACGGAGTATGATTCGCCGCGATTGTAATTGACGGCACCTGCCCGAACTAGGAAAAAACTTCGTGCGGTTCGTGAATAGAACCAAATCCGGAATGATCGTTGTTCCTGATGGATCACTCGCGACGGCAAGTTCTTTAGACGCGGTCTTTCGCAAATTCAACCGGAGACGGCAATGGTTCCAACCCTCGCCCGGCGAATATCTCTCGGAAGTTGCTGAGCACTTCTTGGTGAATCGAGCCATTCGTTGCCAGCACTTCGCGGCTGTCAAGCCGGAACGGAGTGCCGTCGAACCGGGTCACCTGTCCACCCGCTTCCTGCACAATCAGCACACCTGCAGCGGTGTCCCAGGGATTCAGGTTGAACTCCCAGAAGCCGTCGTAGCGTCCGGCCGCGACATTGGCGAGATCAAGCGCTGCCGAACCCGCCCGCCGCACTCCATGGGAACGCAGAGTGAGTTGCTGGTAGAAGTGGATGTTCGGGTTCTGGTGCCGCTTGTGGCTGGGAAAGCCGGTGCCCAGAATCGACTCTGCCAGTCGTGCTGTCCTGGACACGTGGAGCGGTTTGCCGTTCAACGTCGCTCCCTGACCTCGCTCCGCGGCGAACAATTCATCTCGCGTCGGATCGTAGAGAACACCGGCTTCAAGCTGATCGTCTTTCCGCGCCAGCGCAATCGAGACGCAAAACACCGGATAGCCGTGCGCGAAATTCGTGGTGCCGTCGAGCGGATCGACGTACCAGCGGTAGTCCGCCCCCATGTCGCTGCGCGTGCCCTCTTCGCCGACAATTCCGTGCTGCGGCCAGCGCGATTGCAACCGCTCGACGATCAACTTCTCCGAGGCGCGGTCTGCCGCCGTCACCAGGTCAGCGTCGCCCTTATATTCGATCTTGATTTGCCGATCGAAGTAACTCATCAGCAGAGCGCCGGCGTCGCGCGCAATCGGTTCCAGATCTTCGAGGTACTGGCTCATTTTCGGCGGACCGGCGCATCCCCGTTGCCCGTGCTCTTGTCGCTCCGCGGCTTGCTGGCTGCATCTTCTGCGATGTAGGAAATGTCGTGTTTGAAGATGAACAGGTTGGGGGCCCCGTCGCGCGTCAGTCGCACCATGCGCCGGTCATAATATTCGATCCAGCCGCGGACCACTTCTCCGTCCATCAGCTTAATGCTGACCGGAGTTTGCTTCTCGCCCAGCGCCTTGAGATAGGCGGCTTCCTGGCGCGTGTCATCGGGAGGCGGAGTCTTCCCCTTTGGCGCGCTCGAACCGCTGCTGCTGCCTCGGAATCCCATGCCACGATTCTACACGCCCCGCCGCGCGCCTTGATCCTCCCAAAAGAATAGACCGCGAACTTAAATGACTGGCGCCCGATATATATTGTGAGCTTCGGACATGGATCGGAAATCTGCGGTCGTAGACTGCCATCGCAAACGTCCCAACGCTGAGGATCAACATGGATTCGTTGAAGGTATTTCCTGGGAAATATTCTCTGGCTCTTCTGTTTGTCGTTCTTCTCGCCGCAGTCGCCGTCGCAACAGCCCAGACCAGTCCGCCTCTCCCGGCCGATTCGCGCTCCGGCATCGACGAGATTGCCACGAACGCGTTGACCGCTACGGGTGTCCCAAGCGCCTCGATCGCGGTGGTGAAAGGCGGCAAGATCGTTTACCTGCAGGCCTACGGAGATGCCCGTCTCGATCCCAAACTCGCGGCCACGCCGGAGATGCAATACAGCGTCGGCTCGATCAGCAAACAATTCACTGCCGCAGCCATTCTGCTCTTGCAGGAGCAGGGCAAGCTGTCGCTCGACGATCCCGTCTCCAAGTATGTCCCCGGACTAACTCGCGGCAACGAGGTAACCATTCGCCAATTGCTCTCCCATACTTCCGGGTATCAAGACTACTGGCCGCAGGACTACGTCATGCAGCCCATGTTGCAACCGACTTCGGCGCAACAGATCCTCGATCGCTGGGCGAAGATTCCCCTCGACTTCGATCCCGGGACTAAATGGCAATACAGCAACACCAACTACGTGATCGCCGGGCTGATCGTCGAAAAGGTTGCAGGCATGCCCATGCTGCAACTCCTGCACCAGCGTGTGTTCGGACCACTTGGCATGAAGAGCATCGCCAATGTGGATGAGGCCAAGCTGCCGGACACGGATCCTGAAGGCTATTTCCGTTATGCAATCGGTCCGCTCCGACCTGCCCCAAAAGAAGGCAAGGGCTGGATTTTCGCCGCCGGCGAGCTTGCGATGACGGCAGAGGACCTGGCGAAGTGGAACGTCTCGCTCATGAATCAGTCGATACTCAAACCCGCCTCCTACCATGCGATGGAGACTGAGGTCGTGCTGAACAACGGTGTCGGCACGCGCTACGGACTTGGCCTGTCGGTGTTCGGCACGAATGGCCGCCGTGTGCTGGAGCACGATGGTGAAGTCTCGGGATTCACTGCGGAAAACATCGTGCTGCCGGACGACGGGTTCGCCGTGTCTGTGCTCACAAATCAAGACGCTGCAGGAGCTGCTTCACAAATTGGGCGTGGAATCCTGAACTGGTTCTTGAAAAGCGAAAACGTGCAGGACCCTAAACAGGATGCGCTGGTTCGTAAAGTGTTTGACGGCCTGAAACAAGGCACCATCGACCGCTCCCTGTTCACCGAAAATGCCAACGCGTACTTTACCGCCCAAGCCTTGAAGGATTATGCAAACAGCCTCACTCCGCTGGGAGATCCGCAGAGCTTCGCGCAATCGTCGGTGTCGTTGCGGGGCGGCATGACGCATCGCAGCTACCAAGTGAAATATCCGCAGAAAACTCTGGGCCTCAACATTTACGAAATGCCTGACGGCAAGTTCGAGCAATTCCTCATTGCGGTACAGGAATAGCCTGAAGCTGTCGTCCCGTAATCACGATCACGCCACGGTCTTCCTATACTGGTCGAATGCCGCCAGGTAACGATCGATGTCCTTCTTCCGCAGGTAATACGGCGTGGACAGCCGCAGCTTGGACGGTTCGCCGCCGCGAATCCGGATTTTCTGCGTCTTCCACATCCAGGTCTCGAGCTCCATGCGTTTCACGGGTGGAACGTTCACCGTAACAATCGCGCAACGCATTGCCGGGTCTGGCGAAGTCCACGACTCCGCCCCGCGCTGCAACATCTGCGCCAGCATGTAATTGGCTAGCTCGCGGTGCCGCTTCTCAATCCTGTCCATGCCAATTTCGTTCGCCATCTGGATCGACGCCCGCAGTCCCATCAGCGACGGCACGTTCGACGAGCCGATCCTCTGGAACCGTTCCGCCCTGATTTTCGGTTCGTCCCAACCCGCCGTCGTTACCGTGCTCCACACCTGGTCAATCACCTCGTCGCGCACATAGAGGAAGCCCGACCCCTTCGGCGCCTGCAGCCACTTGTGTGGACTCGCCGAGTACATGTCACAGCCAATGTCATGCACGTTCAGCGGCATCATACCCGGCACATGCGCTCCGTCCACCGCGGCGAGAATTCCCTTCGATCGCGCCAGCGCCGACAATTCTTTCGCGGGCAGCACCACCCCTGTCGCGGTCGAGATGTGGCTGAAGAACATTACGCGAGTGCGCAGCGTAATCGCGTCGCTGAACAGGTTCAGCACCTCGGCTGGGCTTTTTACGGGCTTGGGCAGCGTGACCATCTTCACCACGACGCCGTACCGTTTGGCCTTCAACCGCCAAGGCTGTTCCCCGCTGGGATGTTCCTGGTCGGTCATCAGCACCTCATCGCCGGGCTTCATATCGATACCGTTGGCGATGTAACTGTTGGCCTCGGTAGCGTTACGTACCAGGGCAAGCTCGTCGCGATTGCAACCGATAAAAGTCGCCAGCGGATCGCGAAATGCGTTGTACGGTTCATACCCCCAGATGGGATAGTTTTCCGGGTCTTCCTGGTCCATCTGCTCGGTCTTGGTGTATCCGTCAAATACCGCGCGCAGCACTGGCGCAGGACTCGATCCCACAGTGCCGTTGTTCAAATAGACTTCGTCCTCAGGAATGAGGAACTGCTTGCGGATCTCGGCCCAATACCCCTCATCATTCGTTGCGAATTGCTTGGGGTCGGGCAGCGTCGCCGGCACGTTCGCCAGTTGCCCAAATAGCGGATGTGACAACGCTAACGAAGCGCCAAGGCCCGCCGCACTGTGAGTGAGAAACTGCCTTCGATCGAGCATCGTGACCTCCTGAGTGGGAAGCTCGCAATCTTACGACCGAGACTATCGACTGGCAAGCGAGATAATTTCCCTGCCCGACGCCACATCGGGCAGATCACAACATCGCGACCAAGCAGCCAAACCTCGGAGGGCGGTTGAGAATTCACTTCGGACGGATCAACGGGAACAACTCGCTTAGGTTCTCGATCCAGGAACCAGGCTGACGTACTCTGGGCTCGCGATGTTACGGTATACGACGGGTCGGCTTTCGTTAACAGCCGGACTCGCCGAATTCCAAATTTCTCGAGTAGAGACGTCATTATGTACTTACGCTGGATGGTTATCGTGCTGCTGGTTAGCACGGCGTTGGCTGCCTTCGCTCAAAGCTCGGTTCAAGAAGATGCGACCCATCGGCAGTGGTTTCTGAATGCCGGTGACTGTACCTACGTTGTCGGCGTGAACGACCAGGAAATGCTGCAGACCATCTACTGGGGTCCCGCGCTTAAGCCTGGAGCAACGCTCCCAGCAGCGCGGATGCATCCAGAGCGTGCGAGCTTTGATCTCCCGATCGCTACTACACCGCTGGAATATCCGGCCTGGGGCGCGGGCCTATTTACCGAGCCCGCGCTCAAGGTTGACTCGCCCAACGGTGACCGAACCCTGATCTTGCGTTTCGCGAGAGCGCACATTGACGGACAGAAATTGGAGATCGTACTGAAGGACGCAACGCAGCCCCTCGCGGTTCATCTGTACTACCAGACGTATCCCGAAGGAATAATCGCCAGGTGGTCGCGGATCGAAAACCTCGGCACGCAACCCTTCCGGCTGGAACAGGCGATGTCGGCAGTCTGGAACCTTCCCCAGGGGACCGGCTACTCATGGAGTTGGCTGACCGGGCAATGGGGTGCCGAGTGGCAACTGCACACCGCTCCGCTCGAAACTGGAGCGCAACTGTTAGAAAGCCGGCGTGGAAGTACGTCGCACCAGGCGAACCCGTGGTTCGCCATTGGCCGCACCGCCGAAACCACAGAAAGTGCCGGGCCGGTGTGGTTCGGCGAACTCGGCTGGAGCGGGAGTTGGCGGATGGTCGTCGAGAGCACGTCGCTGCATAACGTGCGAGTCACTGGCGGCTATAACCCGTTCGACTTCAGTTACGCGATCGCTCCCGGAGAGGCCCTCGATACGCCGAAATTCTACGCCGGCTACACGGCCCACGGAAACGGGGAGGCCTCGCGGATTCTGCACCGTTTCCAACTCACTGAAATTCTGCCGGGGAAGCCCGACCCGCAGCCGCGACCGATCATTTACAACTCGTGGGAGGCCACCGAATTCGCGGTGAACGACGCCGGGCAGATTGCACTGGCGGAAAAGGCAGCGAAGCTCGGCGTGGAGCGCTTTGTCGTAGACGACGGATGGTTTGGCGAACGCGTCAAAGACAACGCCGGGCTGGGCGACTGGTACGTCAACCCGCAAAAGTTTCCCAACGGCCTTAAGCCGCTGATCGATCGCGTGCACTCACTGGGCATGGACTTCGGGCTGTGGGTGGAGCCCGAGATGGTGAATCCCGACAGCAAGCTCTACCGCGAACACCCTGACTGGGCGATGCACTTTCCGGACCGCCAGCGCACAGAGCAGCGCAACCAGCTGGTGTTGAACCTCGCGCGTCCCGATGTGGCGGAGTTCGTTTTCGACTTTCTCGACCGGCTGCTCACCGACAACGAAATCTCCTTTCTCAAGTGGGACTACAACCGCAATTGGTCGGAGCCCGGTTGGTCGACGGCGACGGGAAGCTCGGCGACGAAACCGAATACCGACGCTGAAAAGCAAATCTACGTTCAGTATGTGGCGAACCTCTATGACATCGTGGCTCGCTTGCGGGCAAAGCATCCCAAGGTCGAAATCGAGTCGTGCTCTGGTGGCGGCGGACGGGTGGATCTGGGAATTCTGCGCTACACCGACGAGGTTTGGCCTTCCGACAACACCGACGCCCTCGACCGCCTCGACATCCAGTTCGGTTTTACTCACGCCTACACGCCCGAGGTTATGGTGGCGTGGGTTACCGATGTACCGAACTTCCTCGACCAGCGCGTCATCCCGCTGCAGTTCCGCTTCTTGACTGCCATGCAGGGAGCGCTTGGCATTGGCGGCAACCTGAACAAATGGACTCCAGAGGAGATGGAAACTGCGCAGCGACTGACTGCGTTCTACAAGTCGATTCGCACCACAGTGCAGCACGGGAAGCTATACCGGCTGCAAAGCCCGCTGCAATCCGAAGTTTCACAGGTAGAGTACTTGGCTCAAGACGGCACGCAAGCAGTCGTGCTGGCCTATCTGCACTCGCAACACTATGGTCTGGCCTACCCGACGGTACGATTGGAGGGGCTTGACCCAGCGGCGACGTACCGAATCCTCCCGCTCGATGCGAAAAAATACCCGGGCGAGACGGCCATTCAGGGCTCGGTCCTTATGGGCGCCGGGGTCGAACTGAAACTCACCGGCGACTACGACGCAACCGCGCTAGTGCTGGAAAAGCTAGCTCCACTGACCAAATAGGCCTTCTCTAGAATGGAAAGAATGTGCATCATGGGCCGTCCTCTGCCATTTGACTACGTACGGCATCGCGGACCCTTCGATGTCCGCTTCCTGCCCTGGCGGAAACGCCAGAACTCATTCTCTCTGTAAGCTCATTTACGAGGTTGCGAACAGAATGGATTGCTGACACGTATCACCGCCTGGCAGGAACAATCCAGCGGACTTCATGCGACTTGGTCACATGTGTTTGAGATCATCGTACTGAAAAAATAAGGAATGGTGCGAAAGGGGGGACTCGAACCCCCACGGTTTTACCCGCCAGATCCTAAGTTCCTGTCGCACGAGGAATCAATGACTTAGCGCGGTTTGCATAAAGTAGGATTCACTAGTATTTATGCGGGTTTCTCAATCATTAAGCCACGGCCCACCAAACGAATACAAGCGGCCAGTGGGCACAAAATCGGGCACAGTCGAATGGGGTGAACCCCTTCGTTGACCCAATCGTGAAAATTGAAAGAACGACTGTGAAGTATGGAAAAGCCAGACGCCGGAAGAAATCGGCCTGAACAGAAACGCGCCGTGTCAGTGCTACTAACACCAACACGACGCTAACCAGGACGCCTACATAGGAGGCACCCAATGGCTGTCAGCAAACGTAACACCGCAACATTCCACGCTCAAGAAGTACCGCTCACTATCGCTCGCGTCGCTCTCTATGCGCGCGTTTCAACCTTGAACGGTCAAGACCCCGAGATGCAACTTTCCGAACTCCGGGAGTATGCTTCCCGCCGCGGCTGGAATATCACCAGCGAGTATGTCGATCAGTGTATTTCGGGCTCAAAGGAATCGCGCCCGGAACTGAACCAACTCATGGCTGACGCGCACAGACGGGAATTCGATGCCGTGCTCGTCTGGAAGATTGATCGCTTCGGTCGCTCGCTGAAGCATCTCGTCAACGCCCTTGCGGATCTTTGCGCCTATGGCGTTGCATTTGTCAGCTTCCGCGACAACCTCGATCTCAGCACTCCATCCGGGCGCCTGATGTTCCAGATCATCGGCGCCATGGCCGAGTTCGAGCGATCGCTCATCCAGGAGCGGGTAAAGGCCGGGCTGCGGAACGCTCGCGCTAAGGGGAAGAAGTTCGGCAGGCCACGGGCTCAGGTTGACGCTGAGCGAGTGGCTGAGCTACGCCACGATGGCCATTCGTGGTCCCAGGTGTGT
>DATBZX010000223.1:0-8177 GCA_036512955.1 Terriglobales bacterium | reverse complement strand
GGTTGGGGGGGCGCGCCGCTGCCAAGTTCTGGTCGAGTGAGATGTGTGCAGAACACCTGCAGCCATTTATTGTTCGCTGTTCGCGGGGCGGCTTCTGAGAAGGCAAATTACTGATCGATATCAGGTCTTCTCGTAACCAATCGCGAAGAGGAAAGGTCCGCGTGGAGCGGAAGTTAGCCCTCGGTCTTCCCGGCCTTTTCGGCGCGCTTGCGGCGCTGGGCAGGATGCACGAACCACGCAATTGCGATGCTGACCATGTAGAGAACGATCATCGGGGCCGCGAAGATGCACATGTTCATGATGTCGGTGGTGGGCGTGATGACAGCGGCGATGATGAAAATAACCAGAATCGAGTAGCGCAAGTTGCGCCACATCCAGCCGGCGGTCAGAATTCCCATCAGGGACAGAAAAAAGACGAGGATCGGCATTTCGAACACAATGCCGAGGCCGAGAATGATGGTCAGGAACAGGTCGGTGTACTCGCCGATGGTGATCATCGGCTTGAACTGCACGCTCCAGCCAATCAGGAAGTCGAGCGCCGCGGGATACACCATTTTGTAAGCGAACAGGCCGCCGGCGAGGAACAGTCCGACGGTGCTGAACATGAACGGCATCACGTAGCGCCGCTCATTGCGATAGAGGCCGGGCGAAATAAACAGCCAAATCTGGTACAGGACGAACGGCGAAGCCACGAAGACCCCAGCGATAAACGAGATCTTCAAATACATGTTGAAGGGGTCGGTGGGGTTGAGGTAAACCAGTTTCTGCTCCATCTGGTGGGCCGCCAAGGCGACCATGATGGGTTTCTGCATGAGCGCAAAAATCTGCTCGTGAAACCACCAGCAGGCGCAGAATCCGGCGACGACGTAGAGGAAGCTGTAGATGATGCGGCGGCGGAGTTCCTCGAGGTGTTCGAGGAAACTCATGCCAGTCATTTCTTCTGAGCCACGCTTTTGAGCTGTTTCCAGTACTGGACTAGGCATTGTGGCTCGGGACTTCAGGGGTGGCTGGCGGCGCGTCGGCGGCCAGCGGTGCGGCTTCGGAGGCTACAGGATCAACTGGCGCCGACTCGGCCGCCAGCGAGAGGGGCGCGCGCGGGACCGACTCCACGGGCGGAACGGCGTCGAAAAGCTTTTCCGCCGGAATGATCTTTCGTGCGTCGTCGACCGGTTTCGCTGTCAGTACCTCGCCGGCCGGCTTTTTGGAGCGCTCCTCCAGTTCGATGTTCATCATCTCGGTTTCGAGCTGATTCTTGAACTCGTTGCTGGCCTTCTTAAACTCGCCCAGTATCTTGCCCAACTGTCTTCCCAGTGCGGGAAGCTCCTTGGGTCCAAAGATGACGAGAGCCAGGAGGAAGATGAAGATCATCTCTGGCATGCCGAGATTCATAGGTTCATCATAATTGCACGCATCGCGGGCGGCAAACAGGGCGGGAAGATTTCACCACGCAGACACGGAGGGCACTGAGGTTTTGGTTTCTTTCTGTCTATGATCGGGTGGTTCTTTGATTTCCACGCGGATTCTGAGTGATGCGATGCAAAAGACCCACACAAGCAAAAGCGGCTTGTGTGGGGCACCCGCGATTGCGGTGTGGTGTGTTGGCTCACTCCCAGGTTAGCGCCCCAAGAACTGGCGCGCACCCCGGGGGCGCCGGGCTGGCCCAAAGATGGCCCCGATTCCCGCTTACCAAACGGTTTGTATCGCGTCACTTACACGTGGTGGGACGCAACAAGTTCGCACCTTCTCAGTTACCGCAGGCATCTGTAATTAGAAAGCCTGTATCGAGCGGAGTGGGCCGTCTTGCGTGCTACAATTTTGATGCGACTCTCTCACAATGAAGTGTCCCCCGCCAACCGAAGGAAAACATAATGTTTAGTGGTACCCGTCGCTCCGCCGTAGTCGTTGTTGCCGTAATTCTCGCTTGTGGGTGCGTGGGCATGGTCTTTGGCCAGCGCCTGGCCTCCACGACATCGTCAAGTGAGGGCGACATCCGCGACAGCGTGCGCAGCTTTACCGAAGTCTATGAAGTCGTGCAGCGCAATTATGCGGAGCCGGTCAATCCCGATAAGGCCATTTATAACGGGGCAATTCCTGGCATGCTGCGCGTGCTCGATCCGCACTCCAACTTCTTCGATCCGAAGTCGTACGCAGCGCTCCGCGAGGAGCAGCGCGGAAAATACTACGGCGTGGGCATGCAGGTCGGCCCGCGTAACAACAAAGTTATCGTGATTGCGCCGTTTACCGGCGCCCCGGCGTACCGCGCCGGCATCCGTCCGGGTGACGTGATCATCGCGGTTGACGGCAAGCCCACCGATAACATGAGCACCAGCGATGTAGCCGAGTTACTCAAGGGACCCAAAGGCACGACCGTCAAGATCACGATGCTGCGCGAGGGCACGGACAAGCCCATCGACTTCAACGTGGTGCGCGATGAAATTCCCCGCTACAGCGTTGACGTGCACTTCATGATTAAGCCGGGCATCGGCTACATCCACGTGTCCGGATTTCAGGAAACCACCGAGCACGAAGTGGCCCAGGCGCTAGACCAGTTGCAGGAGCAGGGCGAACTCAAAGGCCTGATCCTCGACCTGCGGCAGAACCCGGGTGGGCTGCTCAGTGAAGGCGTAGGCGTGGCCGACAAGTTCCTGAAGAAGGGACAGGTCATCGTCTCCCATCACGGACGTTCGTCACCGGAGAAGATCTACCGGGCAGCACACGGCAATGGTGGCAAGGATTATCCGCTGGTAGTGCTGGTGAATCGCGGCACTGCTTCGGCGGCTGAGATTGTGGCCGGCGCCATTCAGGACCACGACCGTGGCTTGATCGTGGGCGAGACGACATTCGGCAAGGGACTGGTGCAGACGGTCTATCCCCTGTCTGAGAATACTGGCCTGGCGCTGACCACCGCGAAGTACTACACCCCGAGCGGACGCCTGATTCAGCGCGAATACACCGGCGTATCGCTTTACGACTACTACTACAACAGCCGCGACAGCGGAGACGGCACGCCTCCAGCGCCTAGCCGCGAAGTCAAGATGACGGACAGCGGCCGCACGGTGTATGGCGGTGGCGGGATCAATCCTGACGTGGTCATCCCCCCTATCAAGGGCAACAAGTTTGAAGATACGCTGTTGCAGAAGTACGCCTTCTTCAACTTCGCCAAGCACTACGTGATCAACCACAAAGTCGCGCAGAACTTCCAAGTGGACGACGCTGTGATGCAGGAGTTCCGCAAGTTCCTGGACTCGCAACAGATTGCCTACACCGAGGCGGAGTTGATCGAGAACAGCGACTGGATCCGCTCCAACATCAAGGCTGAGTTGTTCGTGAATGAATTCGGCCAGCAGGAAGGCCTGAAGGCCCATACGGAGTCTGACCCGGCGGTGCAGAAGGCCCTGGATCTGCTGCCTAAGGCGAAGGACCTGGCCGAAAACGCCAAGAAGACTATCGCGCAGCGAAGCAACGCCCGACTGACCGCGCAGCAGGCAGCTACTCCTACAGCAGCCAGCGATAGTCGCTAACCGGAAGAACTTTCGATGCAGAACAGAGCCCGCCTCGTGCGGGCTTTTTGCTTTGCCCAAGGCGATGCCGACTTCCAGCACACGACAAAGACTCGAGATTTTCCTTGACCAACGATGATACGTAGCGTTATAGTACGTTTCGTACTATGAATAGCGTAAACATTTCGACTCTCGGCTATGCCCTGTTGGGGCTCATTCATCAGAAGCCCAGCTCAGGCTATGACCTGCGCAAGACTTTCACTGAAACCGCTATGGGCAGCTTCAGCAACAGCCCCGGAGCGATCTATCCCGCCCTCGAGAGGCTGGAAAAGCGCGGATCAATTCAGAGCGAAGTCGAGGACAGGGCGGGATTGCGCCGCCGTCGTGTATATCGGCTCACCGCCTCAGGCGAAAAGGAATTCAAGCACTGGCTCGCGCAACCAGTTACGCGCAAGGAAGTAGTCAGCGGCCTGGGCGAACTCATGCTTCGTTTCGCCTTCATGGAACAGGCCCTGGGAGCGACCGGCGCGATCGCATTTTTGCGAAAATTTCGGATCGAGCTGGATGCCTACGTCCCCGAGCTGAAGAAATATCTCGAGGAATACGGGGCGCAGATGCCTCTATCCGGCATGCTGGCGCTCGACAGCGGAATTCGCAACTACGAAACGCTGCAGCAGTGGTGTGAGTATGCCCTTCAGAAGTACGAAGAAGCGGCGGCAAAGAAGAAGACATCAAGGGTACGTCCAGTTCTTAATCGCACGGGAGGAATGTCATGAACGCAGGTAAAACAATCGCTCGCTTTCTACTGGCTTGGATAGCATTGCTGGCGGCACAGATGTTGGCAGGCCTGGTGATTCACACCAACGCTCCGACTGTGCCGAACGTCCTTCCCTGGCTGATGCTGTCGAATGCGTTCGTAGTACTGGCTCTCGGCACCGCTGCCCTGCGCTCGGAGTGGACGGGATGGAAGTTGGGGTTGGCGCTGTTCGCCATTCCGTCTGCCATTGCGACGGTCAATTTGATCGAGGGTGTCGTCTTCCTGACGAATTCGAAGATCGACTGGCGCGGTGTTTTCGAGCTCACGGTTCTTGGCTATGCGATAGCAGCGGTGCTATGGGCGATTCTATTCAACCGTAAGTTGCCTTCGGGACGTGCGGAGGAATGGACATTCCCCGAGCGCACCCTTTTTCAAAACCTATGGCGGCTTGTTTTCTGCTCTGGAGCCTACGTTTTCTTATACTTTCTCGCGGGATTCATCATTTTTCCCTACGTACGTGACTTTTACGCGACGCAGCACATCCCCAGCTTCGGTCAGATTGTGATGCTACAGTTCTTCTTACGCGGGCCGGTGTTCGTGCTGGTTTGTATGCTTCTGATGCGTATGTTCCGTCTAACCTGGCTGAGTGGCGCGCTTGCGGTTGGATTGGCGTTCACGCTGCTTAGCGGAGTCGCAACCCTGATTATTCCCAACCCATTCTTCCCGGATGCGGTGCGGTGGGTTCACTTCTGCGAAGTCACCAGCTCCAACTTCGTGTTCGGCTGCGTGGTCGCATGGGTATGGGGCAGGACTCAGATCGTGGCGCATCGGGCAACAGCGTTAGCGTAAGGCTGAGGTTGTACTTTCCTTCCTCCTGCACCCGGCGGGATCATGGGCCGAAATAGGTGGTCCCGCCGGGACGTCGCAACACCGGATGGGCTTCCGCCGATGTTTGGATTTGCAGCGTCTCCGCGGGACCAAGCTTGAAGCTGGCTTCGAATCAGTTCACAGCACGAGTGCCGGCTCGCGGTCGAACGGACCGGAATGCCGGGTAGAGAACTCCATCACTTCAGGTTCCACGAGTCTGTCGAAGTCCAGGTAGTCCATGCGTATCAACTCAAAATGCGTGCCGGCGTTGAACGCTATCTCCTTGTCTAGCGTCAGCGTCTTGTCGACATAAACCGGAATGCCGTAGAGATTTCCGAATGGCGGCATCGCCCCAGTCTCACAGTCAGGAAAGTGTTGCTTGAATTCACGTTCGCTGGCCAGCGATGCATCCTTCACCCCTACAACTTTCTTCAAGGCGAGCAAATCCACCTGGTAGGAAGCGGGCAGGACCACCATCGCTAAAGCTCCGTCGAGTTTCACGATGACCGTCTTGGCCAACTCCTGGCCGCGGATGTGCGCGATGGCTGCGATTCCCTGCGCGGTGTAGGCCTTGGAATGCGAAATGACCACGAATTTGATGTGGTGTTGGTCGAGGAAAGCCCTGACTTTGGTGAGCGGCATAATGACCTCCTGCGACAACCTGGCGGGCTGGAAGCCCGGAAGTGTCTGGTTCGATGTGCGTTGGGTCGTTACGCGGCGGTGAGGCTCTACCTCCGCGTTGGCGACCGGTGGCGTGTTGTTCGATCCGCGCGATTACCTGGGCTTAATCCCTGCTGGCCAGCAACCATCCCAGGCAAAATCCCAGGATCATTCCGGTCATGACGCCACTCGCCACCGCTGACTTTGGATATCGCTTGACCGTGTGTTCGGTGTGGCCCACGAAATCCTCAGCGACGCGGCGTCCGGCTTTGACCGCGCGCCTGGACTTCCGACGGAAGTCCTCGTAAGCGTCGTTTACAACGCCCTTCGCCTGATCGATGTGTTTGCTGGATTCCGCAACGTGGTCGCGGACTTCTTCGAGTAGGGTTTCAACCATTCGGGCTACCTCCTTACGGTACGGTGAGCCTTCTTTGGACTCAGTGTAGTCCTCGCGCAAGCGAATGCAAGTCCGCGTATCACACAGCAGATGTGATAACGCATGGGGTCAGAGGGAGCTGCGGATTCTGGCCTTTGGGCGTTTTTGTGCCGTCGGCTGAAGCCGACTCCTATCAGAAATATGATGACCCGACGCCGCGCTGGAGCGCGGCACTACCCATGTGCCGATTGGCTACGGTATTAATTAGACCGGTCTAGAGCGGAAGGAGAACGGCTTCGGCAGCGAATCACACTGGATTGGTGTGCAGTACCTTGTCGGGCTGGCTAGTGCTGGTGGCGAAGTTCTGCGCGGCTTCGAGCTTGTCCATGGTGTGCAGAATTGTCTCCGTCACAAAGTCGAGGCCGGAGTCGGAGTTGAGCATCATGTGGTAGAGACGGCGGCAAGGCCACTCGGCATTAAAGTACTTGCGAACGAACAGGGCGCGTTCGTGGTCGATGGTATCCACCATCTCCGCAGCTTCTTTCTCGTGCATCTTCAGGCCCACCAGCCGGCGAATTTTGGCGTCCCGCGAGCCAAAGACAAATACCCGGAACGTATCGTGACGATTGCGGAGAATGTAGGGAGCGCCGCGTCCGACGATGACGCAGTGGCCGTGCTTCGCCTTCTCCTCGATCACCTTGTGAGCCAGATGAACCATGGTGTCGGCATCGAAAACCTTGTCGTCCGCAATGGGGAGTGACCGTTCGTAACTGCCGCGCCAGAAGACTTTGGCGAGACGATGCATCAGGGTGTCGCATTTCTCTTCACAGCGCGCGACCACACGCGAATCGACCGAGGCCAGCTTCGCGATTTCGGCAGTGATCTCCTGATCGACCAGTTGCCAGCCTTTGCGGCGAGCCAACTCAGCCGCAACCATGCTGCCCCCGGCTCCGTATTCGCGCTCGACTGTGATGATCCTGAACATTGCTACCCCCATAGTACCTTACGAGTATCCGCCGGTTGCGGGTGTTTTAACTCGATTGAGGATGGCTTGGCAAGTCGAATCACGGCAAAGGCAACGGAGCGATCCGTGTTCGTGAGGACAATGGAGAAGGCCCGTAGTTTTGCAGAAGAATATCCGCGCATCGCAACTATTGTGTTTGCAACGGGTTGCAGCGCGACAAGAGCTACATAATCCGTAACTGGCTGGCCTTCTGCAGCATCAAAATAGCAGCTAAAGGAGGATGGTAAATGCGAAGACTAATGACAACCGGGATGATGTTGATGTTGATTTTGTCCTTGGCAGCCAGCGCCCAGATTTCAAGCAACGGGCCGGTGGTCAAAGATTATGGCAAACAGGTGTCAGCCGAAAATCCGGCGGAAGCGAAAATCGCCAAGGAAGTGCGACATGAAATCCTGATGTTGCCTTGGTATTCCCTCTTCGACGACCTCGAGTTCACGGTTCAAGGCCGCACTGTCACGCTTAGTGGATTCGTTACCAGCGAGCACTCGGTGACGAAGTCAGATGCCGCGAATGCGGTCAAGCATATCGAGGGCGTGGACAACGTTATCAATAACATCGAGATTCTGCCACCGTCGCCGCTGGATACCAGGGTGCGCGAACAGGTGTATGAAGCGTTGTCGCGGACTGGCGGCCTGTCCAGGTATTTCTGGGAGGCCGCGCCCAGCGTTCACATCATTGTGAAGAACCAGCGGGTGACTCTCGCGGGCTTCGTGAACAGCGAAATGGACAAGAACATGGCCACCATCGCCGCCAACGGCGTGTCGGGCGTCTTCCAGGTGACCAATAACCTTCGAGTGGTGAAGTAGCCGAAACGAGTAACCGGCCTCTTGCGCCGCCAGGCGCCACGGCCATCTTTTGGAGGCGGCGGGTAATCCGCCGCTTTTGCTTTACATCTTCACCATGACGATCGAGCCTGGGAACACCCTGCACGACGATTCAGTAGAATCGTGATGCCCCACCATGCAATTCGTGGAAACGTTCGGTGAGGCCTCA
>DATBZX010000222.1:0-3026 GCA_036512955.1 Terriglobales bacterium | reverse complement strand
ACCTAAACAGGGCAGTGTTCCGTTTGGATCTACGCTTGCGAAGGAAATCAGCTTTGTAGACTCCTACAAATAGACTTCGAGCAGGTGTTGCATCGACCCATTGAGACCGCCCCGTTTATCAGGACTTGGCCCACCGGGGCTTTCTCAGTTGGCAAATTCGTTCTATAGACGGGGAAGTCAAGAGAAAACATTCCCCCATCGCTGGAATTTCTCTTGCTTCCAGCCCCACGCAATTAAACTGGGTGTGTTCTGGCCGGCCGCGCCATCCGCGCGAATGCTGGCAGTCCAGCAGTTTCGGTTTTCTCTCTCAGCGGTTTTCATCGCCCTTCGCGATGAAGCCAGTCCGCTCTGAAACGCACAAGCAGAACGGTTGTCAGTGGCAACCATGGTTCTGATATGGAATGACCCGTCAACTACGAGCAACTGTTTTCTTCTTTCTTCTTCTCGCTCTTAGGAGGCAGCGCAGGTCGTGGTCGAGGTAGTTTTGGCGACGGTTGATCACTCTGATATTCGCGGGTCGAAACCGCATAATCGTGATCCGTCGGGAGCTGCCTCGGACTATTGGCGCGGGTTCGGTCCGAAGACCTACCGCATAGAACCTTCGAGGATTCTCCTTTCCGTGTACCCCTCGACCACTACCCACGCTGCCTCCTTTGCGCTTCTCACTTCAAAACAAATTCACGTTATGCCGCCCGCTGCAGAGACTCCTTCTGCGCTGTTTCTACTTGGATCCCGATGGCCCAGATAAAACCCAGCAACTCACGGCCTACCGCCGTCACTACGACTCCCTTGTTCTTGCCCTTGGCCAGCAACTTTCGATACCGCTCATGTAACCGCTGTTGTGCTTTCCAAGCGATCTCTTTGACCTCCTCGCTGACATGCTCTTGCCGCTTCCGCAAGGTGGCCCCCACAGACGGTCGGTGCCGGTAGGCCCACGCAGCTTCCACAACCACCCGCCGTAAATGCGCATTTCCTGTCTTAGTGATATTCCCGCGTCGCGTGCGCTCTCCACTGGAGTCTTCGCTGGGTACGATTCCTCCGTAAGCCATTAACTGCTTTGCTCTGCTGAACCGGGACAGCTCTCCCAGTTCGGCTACCACCGTCACCGCCGAAACATGCGCGATTCCTCGTAGCGCCTGCAATGCCTCGATCACGGCACGCATCTGGGGCGGCGCACTCTTCACCGCTTCTGTAATCGCACCATCGAGCCGCGCGATGCGTGCTGCCCCATGCTCCACCTCGTGCAGGTAATCCAGCAACGTGGCTTCCTGGGCCAGCTGTTCGAAATGTACTTCGCGTTTCACCCACTCCAGGTATTTCATCGTCCAGGCCTTTACCCCCATCGGTGGCCGCCGGCCGTGCCGCAATAGAAACTTACTCAACCGATGCCGTGCTCGAAGTTCATCCTTCTTGGCCGCTTCTCGGGCGCGAACCAGATCCCGCAGCGCCTCGTGAGCCGCATCCGGCACCCATACCGCCGTCAACTCTCCTGCCCGATAATTTCTCGCCAGTTTCAACGCATCCCGCCGATCCGTTTTCACGCGATCCCCGGCTTTCACCGGCACCAAGGTGGGCGCCACCACTTCGCACTTGGCCCCCATCCGAGTCAGTTGCCAGTACAGCGCGTAGCCTGTCGGACCCGCCTCATAACAAAACCGCAGCTCCTCCACCGGCCCCACTTTCTTCACCAGTTTCCGAATCGATTCTTCGCGATTCGGTATTACCCCTAGCGACCTAATCTCCCCGCCCTGCTCCGCCACGGCTACCGAAATCGTCTCAGCATGGACATCCAACCCCACAAACTTTATTCTCTTCATCGACCGGCTCCTTTCGCTTGTGGCTCTGTACTGCTTGTCTTCCGATTCGCAGCATAACCCACGCCTGCGAATCGGAGCCGGTCATTCCATTGTGACTATCGGAGACTCGAGGCCTATCGCTTTGTTGGGTTGTCCGAGGGGGCATATGGTGGCCCGTGAGACTGTGTGCCTAACCCGCCCAAGGATACTCACCCTCGAACCCGTGCGCTCCGCAACCGCAGGATCTTCGCAGACGATGACATCCACCAAAGGACCTGGTGCGGCGCGTTCACGCTGCTTGTGGCTTCAAATATTCGGCGTCGAACGGTTCTCCTTTCTTCCAAACACATAAAGCAATCGCGGCGATTTTGCGTGCCAGCGTCAGGCGCGCCATGGCCGGTTGTATTCCTTTTGTCAGGAGGTTTTCGTAGAACACAGCAAACGGTCCCGGCATCGCGCCGGCCGATGTGGCCGCGCTCTTGAACAAGTTTTTCAGATCGTGATTGTGATTCAGGTTCAGCCCGCGAATGAACACCGGTTTTTTGGCGCGCACCAGTTGTCCTTCCTGAAAATGATAGTCGGCGCTACTGCGCGTCTCCAGCGCCAGTCCGCAGTAGGCCCAGAACTGACGCTTGGTGCGAAAGCGATGCGGCGTTTGCACGCGTGCGATTAATGTGGCCGCGCGAATCGGTCCAAGGAACGGAACCGTGCACAGCAATTTCACCGCGTCGTGCTTGTGGCTCTCGACGATCAACTCGCGTCGGGCCTCGCGCCGCAGCGACAGCAATGCGTCCAACTCTTGGTACAGCAGTTCGGCGCGGCGATGCATTCCCGCCTGAGTCAACTGCGCGAGCCACTCGCCGCGATGCCGCCGTCCGTAAGCTTTCTTGCCCGTGCTCGAGATGGCCTGGCTGCGATACAGCGCCTTGATGCGGCCCTTCACGCGCGTCGTGTCTTCGGTCAGCGCCGCGTAACTGCGGCACAGATGCTTCAGCGTCACCGTGCTGGTTTCGCCGTGATACACGGGCGAAAGCAATTCCGCGCGCAACAGTTCCGCCAGCTTGCGCGCGTCAATGCGGTCGCTCTTGTTGCCCGCCTTCAGTAGCGCGTTCTGCCGCGGATCGCACACCACCACGCGCGCCACGCGCCGCGCCAGCAAATCGTGCAGCCATGCCGAGTGCGTTCCTTCCTCGAAAGTGAAGTGCACGCTCCCACGCAGACCGCCTACAA
>DATBZX010000221.1:0-2891 GCA_036512955.1 Terriglobales bacterium | reverse complement strand
TTCGTCATCGATGCAGCTCTTTACGCGCCCGAACATGCAGTGTTGCCCGCGCGACTGCGGTGTGGTGCGAAGTTCTTTTCGGCCAGCGCCAGTTCTAGAACGATGCGAACTTGATCGGCCGATTCGCGTCGGCCCTCACTTTCCTACGGGCTCGCCTTTGCAATCGACCACGTTGGCGCTGAAACTGGTCCCGAATCCGTACGCGCCATAGTCTCCCGTGCCTGTGTGTGGCGAATTGCTGATTCTGGGGAAATCAGCAATTCGCTACACACAGGTTAGGGGTTAGGTGCGATTGTTCCCCCTTCCCACGCGTGGCGCACAGCTTATTTTATTGCTACAAGCGGGGCAGTTGGATGCCCGCGGGTACGATCGCATGCGTTCGTGCGCTCGCTGCGGCAGCCGGGGGGTTATTCATGGCTAAAGATATTTCCGGCAAGAACCAGACCGGCACGAAACCGGACCTTACTGCGGAAACTCGCGAATCGGGCGGAGGGCCCAGCTCTCCCGGACGTCGGCGCTTCATCGCCGGACTCGGCGCTGCCACCGCCGCCGTATCTGCCGGAGTCCTGGCGCCGATCGTCGCCGCATCCTCCGCCAGTGCGCGCGAAACATCTAATTTACCGACGCAGTCCGTCTTCGGCTCCGCCCCTTCCAGCACTGCGCTACCAGCAAGTGTTACTAAAAAGAGGGTGATCGAAGCTTTCAAGCTGCGGCTCAGCGAGGCGACCCAAGACGCCCACGTTCCGCCTGCGGTGAACGTCGACAACCGTGATACGGCACGCTATGCCGACAAGGGTGGCACGTACACCAAAGGTCTTCCGCACGACAGCTTCGGACAGGTGGATCTGAACGCCTTCGCAACCTTTACGAATGCGTTGAACAGCGGAAAGTTTTCGGATTTCGAAAAGATCATCATGGGCGGCACGCGCAAGCTCAATGGCCCGCAAAGTGGGCTGGCCTTCGACTTGGAGGCGCTCGATAGCGCGCAGTTCGGGCAGCCTCAGGTGCCACCCGCCCCCAAAACAGCCAGCGACCAAAACGCCACCGAGCTGCTCGAACACTACTGGGCTTCGCTGCTTCGTGACGTGGCCTTCACCGACTATGGCTCGGATCCGCTTGCCGCTCAAGCAGCAGTCGAATTGGGAGCACAACCTACCTATTTTGGGCCGAGGAACAACAGCGGCGAAGTGACACCGAACTTGTTATTCCGGGGCGCCTTCCCGGGCGAGACGCTGGGCCCTTACATCTCCCAATTTTTCATTACGCCTACGGAGCTAGGCGCCCAACCCCTCAGCCAGCAGATGGTGAGCTATCTGCCGAACATCGACTACATGGCCAATTTCGCCGACTGGCTGACAGTGCAGAATGGCGATGTCACCGGCCTCCAAGATCAGATCGATCCGCAACTTCGCTACCAGCGTAATGGTCGGGATCTGGCGGCGTTTACCCACCTCGACGTGCTTTACCAAGCCTACTTCACGGCGTTCCTCGTGCTCAACACAATTGGCGCGCCGCCAAATCCCGGCAACCCCTATGTCGGCTCGACGACGGAAAACGGCTTCGGCACGTTCGGTGGGCCCGATTTAGCGGGGACCCTCGGCGAAGTGGCGACCAAGGCTCTGAATGCCGTGTGGTACCAGAAATGGTTTGTGCACCTCCGTCCTCGGCCAGAGGCCATCGGCGGCATCGTCCACCTGATTAAGACCGGGCATGGCAACAAGACCAACGTCACTTTGAGCCCGGTGATCCTGAATTCGCAGGGCCTTCAGGAGAGTTTCAACAAGTATGGGACGTGGCTGCTTTCGCAGGCGTTTCCTGAGGGCTCGCCATTGCATCCGGCCTACCCGACGGGACACGGCACAGTCGCCGGCGCTTGCATCACAGCGCTGAAGTTCTTCTTCGATGGCAACTTCGTGATACCAAATCCGCTGGAGCCCTCGAACGATGGACTTTCGCAGTTGCCCTACACGGGCCCGGATGCGGGGCAGTTAACCGTCAACGGTGAACTCAACAAGCTCGGACACAACGTCAGTTTCGGTCACGGGATCCACGCCGGCATCCACTGGCGCAGCGACACCGACACCTCCTTGTTGCTGGGAGAGGCCGTCGCGCTCAGCTTCCTCAGGGATAGGGCCCGGACCTGCAACGAGCCGTTCACCGTCGATCTCACCAAGTTCAACGGGAGGACAGCGACTATCTCCAACCAAGTTAACCCGTAGGAACGGTCCTTGCTTAAATTGATTCCTGCCGACGACGGACGGGCTTGACCTCGTGCCTTACACGGGTGGCGACCAACTAACTGTCGGTGGCGAGCTCGACAAGATAGCCGCGAACATCGCGCTCGGCCGATGCCACGCCGCGGTCCACTGGCGCTCCGACTACGAAGAATCGTTGCCGCTAGGCGAGGCGATAGCAATCAGCGTGTTGCGCGATCAGCGTCCAGGCTACAACGAGAAGTTTGCAGGCTTCACCTTCACAAAATTCGACGGCACCAAAATCACCGTGCGTGTTGGGAGTTCTGATGACTGGAACGACATTGGCCTTCACTGGCGCAGAGTATCTTCCGCAGGCCAAGATAACGCCGGTGCAAGCCGCCAAATTCCGCCGAGCCAAGTCCACCGGGGATACCAGCGAGAATTTCCTCGGCACTCTGAGCGAAGGCCCTCTCCAGGTCGAGCGCATAGTAGGCGAGGCGAGATTAGGATCTCGCAGAGATACGCAGATAACGCGTTTTGCTCGGACTGGCTGGTGGAGGGAGGGGGATTCGAACCCCCGAGACTCATTAGGATTCGATGGCGAAATTTGGCCCGAGCTTGGCGCACTATTCGGCCCGAAAAGAAGCATCCGTGCTGGAGAGAATGTGTTCGCCTGGAATTCGGCTCCGTTTCGAC
>DATBZX010000220.1:0-14136 GCA_036512955.1 Terriglobales bacterium | reverse complement strand
TTACGCATCGTTTTCCACCGAATCCTTGATATCGCCAACGAAGGGCGAAATGGTTCCGTTCAGGTTCCAAAGTTTGCCAAGCCTGCGCCGAATACGAGAAGATAACAGGTTTGCAGACACTTCATGAAACGGACTGATACGTATGCCAACTGATAATTCGCAGGACACAAGCAAGACCGGCCGCGGAGAACTCGCGCCCGCCACAGGCAAACTCGGGATCATGATTCCCGGAATGGGCGCCGTCGCCACCACGTTCGTCGCCGGTGTTGAGGCTGTACGCAAAGGTATTTCGAGCCCCATTGGGTCACTGACCCAGATGGGCACCATTCGCCTCGGCAAGCGCACTGACGGGCGCTCGCCCAAGGTCAAGGACTTCGTGCCGCTGGCCGGCTTGAACGATTTGGTCTTTACGGGCTGGGATATTTTTGAAGACGACATGTACGCCGCAGCTGGAAAGGCTGGCGTGTTGGAGCGCTCGCTGCTGGAGCAGGTGAAGCCGTTCCTTTCGTCGATCAAGCCGCGCAAGGCCGTCTTCGACAAGAACTATGTCAAGAAGCTCGATGGCCCCAACGTGAAGAAGGGGAAGAACAAGAAGGAACTGGTTGAGCAACTACGTGAAGACATCCTCGAGTTCAAGCAGTCGTCAAAGACCGAGCGGCAGGTCATGATCTGGTGCGGATCGACCGAGAGCTTCATCCAGGCTGGTCCTGTACATCAGACGCTTGAGTCGTTCGAGAAGGGCCTGCTCGCCAGCGACGAGAACATCCCGCCTTCGATGATGTACGCCTACGCTGCCATGCAGGAAGGCGTACCCTTCGCCAACGGCGCACCCAATCTTACGGTTGATGTGCCGGTGATCCAGCAGTTGTCGAAGCAGAACGAAGCGCCCATTTGCGGCAAGGATTACAAGACCGGGCAGACGCTGCTGAAGACCATTCTTGCGCCCGGATTCAAGGCGCGCATGTTGGGACTGAGTGGTTGGTTCTCGACCAACATTCTGGGCAACCGCGACGGCGAAGTGCTGGAAGATCCCGGCTCCTTCAAGACCAAGGAAGAGTCCAAGCTGTCGGTGCTGGAGCACATTCTGCAACCCGAGTTGTACCCCGAACTGTACGGCAATATTTTCCACAAGGTTCGGATTAACTATTACCCGCCACGTGGTGACAACAAAGAAGGTTGGGACAACATCGATATCTTCGGGTGGCTCGGCTATCCGATGCAGATCAAGGTCGATTTCCTGTGCCGCGACTCGATCCTCGCCGCGCCGCTGGTGCTCGATCTGGTGCTGCTGCTCGACCTGGCGAAGCGTTCTTCGGAATTGCGCGGAATCGGCATCCAGGAGTGGCTGAGCTTCTACTTCAAGTCACCTATGACGGCTCCGGGACTGTATCCCGAGCACGATTTGTTCATCCAGTCGATGAAGTTGAAGAACACCATGCGCCACCTCATGGGCGAGGAAATGATCACGCACCTCGGGCTGGAATATTACGACTAGGCTAACTTGAGCAGATTAGAATGAGGCGGCCAGTGAAGGAGACTTTGCTGGCCGCGTTTGAATTTGAACGCGACAACCCGTCAAAATTTCGCGGCTCCCCACCTTCATGCAGTTTGTGCTTCACGCAGCCCGTGCTTCTTGATCAGCCTGGCGCGCTTTGCCGGATCGAAGTTAATACGGCCCGCATCACCTCTGACCGCCTGTAGCAAACGCTGATCCATGATGCGCTGCCACAACGGCGGGAAGTATGCCACGGTGAACATTCCGAAGTAGCCGTTGGGCAGAGTTGGCAGTTGCTCGAAGTGGCGCAGCGATTGGTAGCGGCGTCCGGGATAGGTGTGGTGGTCGGAGTGCCGCTGCAAGTGGAACAATGCCCAGTTGGAGAACATGTGGTTGCTGTTCCAGGAATGGTAAGGCTGGCAGCGCTCATAACTGCCGTCGGCCAACTGGCGGCGCAGAAGTCCGTAATGCTCGACATAATTGGCGCTGGTGAGCTGGAAGTTGGCCCAGAGTGCTGAAAGCACCAGGAAGGGAAGTACGCGAATTCCCAGCCACGCGACCATCGCCACGTAGAACATCAGCGTGATCAGCAGGGGCTGCAGGATATCGTTGTGCAGGCTCCAGACCGGTTGATGAAAGCGGATGAGGCGCTCTTTTTCCAGTCGCCAGGCGCGGCGGGCGGCGCCGGGTAGCTCGCGCAAAGCGAATCGCCAGAGACCTTCTCCCATGCGCGCTGAGGCGGGGTCTTCAGGCGTGGCGACGTCGAGATGATGTCCGCGATTGTGTTCGATGGTGAAGTGACCGTATCCCGTCGGCGCGAGAATGATCTTTGCCAACCAGCGTTCGACGGTGGTCTGCTTGTGTCCCAACTCGTGGCCGACGTTGATGCAGAAGCCGCCAGCGCTGCCCGTTGTGAGTATGACGGCCAGCACTCCGTACCAGGGAAGGGCATGACGGCCGACGAACCACGCCGCGAAAATGTAGGTGACCCAGAGAACCGGTACAACGGAGCAGGTGATGTAGCGGTAGTAGCGATCTTCTTCCAGAGCCTGTATTGCCGACTCAGGCGGATTGCTGCGGTCTTCGCCCATCAGAAAATCCACCAGCGGCATGACGATGTAATTGAAGGCCACCGGCAGCCAGAGCATCACGACCTGGTTCGAGAGCAGGTAGAGCAGCAGGCCGCCGTTCATCAGCGCGGGCACGAAGATCGAGAGCAGCCACAGGTAGCGCTTGCGGTCGCGATATTCAGTTGGTGCGGTCAGGGTTGTTGATGCTGGCATGGACCACCCGCGGATGAAGTGGGGTAATTCTGATTCAAGACGGGTTGATTTTGCAAGAGCAGGTCAGGTTGATTGGATGTTGCAGGGGATTCACCTCGTATGTGAATCGGTTCTGCTGCTCGCCGATCCAGACGATCACACAAAAGAAAAGGCCGGGCACTGGGCGCGGCTTTTTCCTTTTACAAACTAGCTGTCACGAACCTCGTTACTGCCGGGTCACCGAGCTGCCGGCTCGCTCAAAATCGTAGGCGGCTCGAGTGCGAGGGCGATCGGCTCCACGTGCCAGATGTCCCGGGCGTACTCGCGAATGGAGCGGTCGGACGAAAATTTGCCGATGCGCGCCGTATTCAGGATCGACATGCGAGTCCAGCGCTCTTGATCGAGGTAGGCTTGGCTGACCGCTTGCTGGCATTCGACGTAAGCCTGGTAGTCGGCCAGCAGCATGTATTCGTCTCGATCTAGCAGGGAATCGACAATCGGACGGAACAATTGCTGGTCGCCGCTGGAAAACGAGCCGGAACCGATCTGGTCGATGGCTTCTTTCAGTTCGGGATTGGCGTCGTAGTAGCGGCGCGGATTGTAGCCGCTGCGCTTGAGTTCCACCACCTGGTCTGCGGTCAGACCGAACAGGAAGAAGTTCTCCGCTCCAACCTGCTCGCGAATTTCAACATTTGCGCCGTCGAGGGTGCCGATGGTGAGTGCGCCATTCATGGAGAATTTCATGTTGCCGGTGCCGGAGGCTTCTTTTCCTGCGGTCGAGATCTGCTCCGAAAGATCGGCGGCGGGATAGATGACCTGTCCGCTCTTGACGTTGAAGTCGGGGATGAAGACCACCTTGAGGCGGTCGCGGACCGCGGGATCGGAATCGATCGTGGAGGACACGGAGTTGATGAGCTTAATGATGAGCTTGGCCATGAAGTAGCCGGGCGCGGCTTTGCCGCCGAAGATCACCGTCCGCGGCGTTATCTGGGCGCTGGTGTGGTGTCTGACGCGGTTGTAAAGAGTGATGACGTAGAGCACATTAAGCAGCTGGCGTTTGTATTCATGGAGGCGCTTGACCTGGACGTCGAACATCGTGGCAGGATTAACCGCGATACCAGTGCGTTCGTTGATCAGGGCAGCGAGCTTTTGCTTGCGGAGTTGTTTCACTTGCCGCCACTGGCTGCGAAATGCGGTGTCGTCGGCAAAAGGTTCCAGCTGGCGCAGATTGTTTTCATTGCACAACCATTCGTCGCCAATCTTGCTGGAAATCAGACGGGACAGCTCGGGGTTGCTGAGTGCGAGCCAACGTCGCGGGGTGACTCCATTGGTTATATTGAAGAACTTGTCGGGCGCGAGCTCGTAAAAGTCGTGCAGCACCGTCTTCTTCAGAAGTTCGGAGTGCATGGCGGCGACTCCGTTTACTGCGTGAGATCCAACCGTAGCGAGGTTGGCCATGCGCACGTATTTCTGGTCGTGCTCGTCGATCAGTGAAAGCCTCGCCAGACGTTCGTTATCGCCCGGATATTTTGCGCGCACGCCGTCGAGGAAGCGGCGATTGATTTCGTAAATGATCTCGAGATGGCGGGGAAGCAGCTTGCCAAACAGTGGCAGCGGCCATTTCTCCAAGGCTTCAGGCAGAAGGGTATGGTTTGTGTAGGCGAGTGCCTTTTGTGTGATGTTCCAGGCCGTGTCCCATTCCATTCCATGTATGTCGACGAACAGCCGCATGAGCTCAGCGACGGCGATGGAGGGGTGCGTGTCGTTGAGCTGGACAGCGAACGATTCGTGAAACGTATCGATAGCGCAGCCTCGAATCTTGTGAATTCGGATCATGTCCTGCAATGAGCAGGAGGTAAAAAAATATTGCTGGTGGAGACGCAAGACCTTGCCCGCTTCCGGCTCATCGTTGGGATACAGGACTTTGCTGATGGTCTCCGAGGCGACCTTTTCGCGCACGGCGTCGTAATAGTCACCCTTGTTGAAAGCCTGAAAGTCGAACGAGTCGATCGCCTCGGAGGACCATAGGCGGAGGAAGTTGGTCATCGAGGTTCCGTACCCCGCCACGGGTATATCGTTGGCCACGCCCCTTACGACATTTTCGGGAGTCCAACGAGCCCGGAACCGGCCCTGTTCATCGTGGTATTGCTCGGTGTGTCCGCCGGTGCCGACGTAGTGAGTAATTTCAGGCCGGCAGAATGCCCATGGATTCCCCATGCTGAGCCATTTGTCCGTCTTCTCTACCTGCCAACCGTTTTGGAGGTCCTGATGAAAGAGCCCGAATTCGTAATAGATGCCGTAACCGATGGCTGCGAGGTTGAGGGTCGTGAGCGATTCCATGTAGCACGCGGCGAGCCTTCCCAACCCGCCATTGCCAAGGCCCGGCTCGGGTTCGTGATTGAGGAGATCCTCGAGGTTCAGTCCAAGGTCGGCGACCGCGATTGCAACTTCGTCACGAATGTCATGCACGTTGAGCAGGTTATTGCCCAGCTGAGGACCGATCAGGAATTCGGCTGAGAGGTAACTGACAACTTTCACCGGATCGCGACGAACCCGAGCGAACGCTCGAATCCAGTCGTTCATCATGCGGTCGCGAATTGCGAAGGCGAGCGCCATGTACCAATCGTTGGTGGTGGCTAGTTGCGGAATGCGGCCTTGGGCGTAGTAAAGGTTGTCGAGAATTGCCTGTTTCAAGTCAGCGGGAGTTGTGCCGGTACGAACGACGTCCTGTAAGGCTTGCATGGTGCACCTCAGCAATGGCATTTACCAGGGATGGGACGAATACCCAGCGGTTCAGTTCATATTCACACGCACCGCGAAAATACGCTGACCTGACCAGATATTCATATTCAGTCGGCTATCGATTCGTGAAATTCAAACGTTACATGGGTGCAAGACAATGCCGGGCACGAGGCCCGGCATTCTTTCGTTCGGTCTGAAGCCTACTGCGGCTTGGTGGGCGTAGGCGCAGGCTTCTTCGTAGTCGTGCTCTTCGGCGTGGTGGCGGTGTTCGTTTTCTTTTGAGGCGTTGTCGCCGGGTGACGCGGATCGATGATCTTCACGTGCGTGAGCTTCGGCGGGTTGAACGGCCGATCGTTACGTGGGTCGGTCGAGAGGCGGGCAATCTGCTTCACGAGATCGATGTTGTCGCACTGTCCGAACAAATTGTAATGACCGTTGAGGTGGGGAGTCGGGACTTCGGTGATGAAAAACTGCGAACCGTTGGTATTCGGGCCGCTGTTGGCCATGGCGAGGCGTCCGGGAACATCGAAAGTCAGGTCGCTTTGTTCGTCTCGAAAGCTGAAGCCTGGGCTGCCGGTGCCGTTGCCCAGCGGATCTCCACCCTGGATCATGAAGTTCGGGATCACGCGATGAAAAACGGTGCCATCATAGAGCGGCTTGTTGTGCATGGTCGCGCCGCTGGCCGGGTTCTTCCAGTCCTTCTTGCCGGTTGCGAGTCCGATGAAATTATCCACGGTGATTGGCGCTTTGTCGGGGAACAGCGTGCAGGTGATGTTGCCCACCGTGGTTTCAAAGACTGCCTGTACTGGTCCGGTAGCCGCCGCGGGTGCGGCCGTGGCTGGCTTGGCGGCGGGTTTGGTGGCCGCAGGTTTCTTTGCGGGGGTGCTGCCGGTCTGAGCGCTGGCGAATCCGACCAGCGTCAGACAAAGAATTGCAGTTAGAAAATTACGCATAGTCATCTCCCAATTGTAAATATCGAGTCAGTGCGGTTGAGCGTCAGGCGCGACCTCATGGCGCGTGTCCTGATGGGCCTCTTCCGCTTGAATCTGTTTGGCGGTCTTTTCCACCTCGGTGAACACGCGCATCAGGTTGCCGCCAAGAATCTTCTGGATGTCGGCCGCTTTATATCCCCGCTGGTAAAGTGCCTCAGTGATCTTGGGCAAGTCGGCGGCGGAGTTCATGCCTTCGGGAGCGCAATCGATGCCGTCGAAGTCGGAGCCGATGCCCACATGATCGACGCCCGCGATCTTCACCATGTGGTCGATATGATCGATGAGGTCGGTGAGCGGAGGGCGTGGCAGCTTCTTTTCGAGCACCGCTTCCGCATCGTAGAGTTGCTGCATCGACTGCGGTGTGTGTTCGGTCATGAAGAGTGCCTGCACCTTTTCATAATCCGGGTCCTTTGCCGCCTTCAGTTCCTTGGCGCGGTCCACCCACTTTTGCGAGATGAAGCCGCAGTAGAAGTTGACCTGGGCGACTCCGCCGTTGCGCGCCAATGCGACCAGCATGTCGTCGGTCATATTGCGCGGAGCGTTGGTCAGGGCGCGCGAGGATGAATGCGAGGCGATCACCGGAGCGCGGCTGGTGGTCAGCGCCTGAAAAAACGTGCGGTCGGCAACGTGCGAAATGTCGACCATCATGCCCATGCGGTTCATCTCGCGGACTATCTGGCGTCCGAAATCGGTGATGCCCTTGTGGTGCTCGATGCTTTTGTCGTCCATGTCGCCGCTGGAGTCGCCGAGCTCATTGGTGTTTGACCAGGTAAGCGTCATGTAGCGTACGCCCAGGCGGTAGTAGTCGCGCAGCACGCGGATGTCGCCCTGAATAGCGTGGCCGCCTTCGACGCCCATCAGCGAGGCCAGCTTGTGCTGGCGATGCGCGGCCAGGATGTCCTGGGTGCTGTAAGCCATCATCATTTTGTCGGGATGCCGTCGCGCCTGCTCGTACACCGAATCGATCATGTCGAGCGCGCGCTTGATTTCCTGTCCCTTGTAGACCTTAGGATCGACCCAGATCGACCAAAACTCCGCACCCAGGTTGCCGGCCTTGATCTTGCTGAAGTCCATGTAGCCCTTGCCCGCGTCCTGCGCGAGATCGAACTTCTCGTCCACGAAGCGGCCGGGCGTGTCGGCGTGGGTGTCGATGACCAGGGCGGAATTGTGGATTGCCTGCCAGCCGGTGGCGACGCCATTGGGTGAGATCGTCACGGCTTTCGCAGCGGGCTTGGGCGGATTCGGGTTCGCGGGAGGAGGAGTTTGTGCGTGAGAGAAAGTTGAGAGGAGGGCAACCAGGATGATCAGCCGGGGGAAGTAATTCATGAAGATGAATGGGCTCCAACCAATAATGTTGATGTGATTGGATTGTAAATGAAGGGGGGTGGCGAGGGGCGTTGCGGTCGCCGCTACGCGGCTCCTTCGTCTTACTACGCCTCGTACCCGGGGCTTGCGCCCCGGGCTGAAACCGCCGCCGCCGCTGCGCGGCTCTGTCTAACGATCATTTGTGACTTGTGGATGACCCAGCATATCTCCCGGACCCATCCAAATGCGGCGACTGTGCTAATCGCGTCGCTAGGCCAATTTCTCAAACAAAACTACGAATAACTCCTACGTCCTAAACAGATCTTTCATCGCCTGCCACATGACCTGTCCGCCGACGTCGGAGATTGACTTGGTGAGCGGAATATCTTTGGGGCAGACCTCGACGCAATTCTGCGCGTAGCCACATTCCTGGATGCCGCCATCGCCCATCAGCGCTTTCAGGCGTTCGACTTTGAGCGCCTTGCCCGTGGGATGAGTGTTGAACAGGCGCGCCTGCGAGATCGTGGCCGCGCCGACGAACCCGGTGTGCTCGTTGAATTGCGGGCAAGCTTCCATGCAGCAGCAGCACGAAATGCAGCGCGACAGGGGATAGGCTTCTTCCTGCTGCTCGGCCGACTGACGCGGGCCGGCACCGAGGTCGTAAGTTCCGTCCACCGGCACCCACGCCTTCACCTTCTTCAGGTTCTCGAAGAGCACGCTGCGGTCCACCGACAGATCTCGCACCACGGGGAACTTGGAGAACGGCTCCAGCTTGATCGGCTTCTCCAGCTTATCGATCAGCGCCGAGCAGGCCATGCGGGCCTTGCCGTTGATGAGCATCGCGCAGGAGCCGCAGATCTCTTCCAGGCAATTGGAGTCGTAGGTTACCGGCGTGGTCTTCTTGCCGTCCTTGGTGACCGGGTTGGCGGCGATGTCCATCAGCGATGACGTGACGTTCATGCCGGGACGGTAGGGCAACTCGAACTCCTCCCAGTAAGGCTTGGAGGTCGGGGTGTCCTGGCGCTTGATCTTGATGATTACGGTTTTTGAGTTCGCCATGATCGTTTTCTTTTTATGTAGCCGCGTCATACCGCCGCGGACGAGGCACAATCAGCGACGTGTCAACAGCATCGAATTCGAAGCGCGGTTCATCGGCATCGGCCGCAAAGTACGCCTTGGTCGTCTTCAGGAAATTGGCATCGTCGCGCTCGGGGAAATCCGGTTTGTAATGCGCGCCACGAGACTCGTTTCGCCACGCCGCACCCTGGGTAATCACGCGCGCCAGTTGCAGCATGTTATAAAGTTGCCGCGCAAACACGAATGAGGTGTTCGCCCACATCGTGCGGTCGCTCAAGTTGACGTGGCGATAACGCTCCAGCAGCTCGACCAGCTTGGCGTCCGTCTCCTGCAGATTCTTGTTGTAGCGGATAACGGTGCAATTCTTGGTCATGGTGTCGCCCAGTTCGCGCCACAGCAGGAACGGATTCTCCGTGCCGTCGTTGTTCATCAGGCGGCTGTTGATTTCCTGCTGCCGCTTCTTCTCCGAGTCGAACACGGTCGAGCTGGTGGCCTGGCCGCTCTTAATCACGTTGCGGGCATAGCTCACGGCGCCAGGGCCGGCGATGAATCCACCGTAAATGCACGACAGCAGGGAGTTCGCGCCGAGGCGGTTGGCGCCGTGGATCGAGTAGTCCGCCTCGCCGCAGGCATACAGGCCCTGGATGTTGGTCTTCTGATCGTCGTCCACCCACAGGCCGCCCATGGTGTAGTGCATGCCGGGGAAGATCTTCATCGGCACATCTCGCGGATCGTCGCCCACGAACTTCTCGTAAATTTCGAGGATGCCTTCGAGCTTGCGGTCAAGCGTGGCGCGATCGATGTGTGTCAGGTCGAGGTACACCATTGGCGACCCATCGATGCCAAGGTTGTGCTCGTATACGACCTTATGGATAGCGCGGGTCGCGATGTCGCGGGGTACGAGGTTGCCGTACTTGGGATACCACTCTTCCAGGAAGTACCAGCGATCGCTTTCCGGGATGCTCTTCACATCCCGCTTGTCGCCCTGTTGCCGCGGGACCCACACGCGGCCACCTTCCCCGCGCGCCGATTCCGACATCAGGCGCAGCTTGTCTTCTCCCGGAATGCAGGTCGGGTGCACCTGGATGAACTCGCCGTTCCCGTAATACGCGCCCTGCTGATAAAGCGCCGACTGCGCCGACCCAGTGCAGACCACCGAGTTGGTGGACTTGCCGAAGATCGCTCCGATGCCGCCGGTAGCGATGATCACGGCCTCAGCGGGGAAGGTGTTGACCTGCATGCTGCGCAGGTCCATGGCACAAATGCCGCGGCAGACGCGTTGCTCGTCGAGTACCGCCGAGAGAAACTCCCAGCCTTCGTACTTGGTGACCTTGCCTTCGGCCTCGTAGCGGCGTACCTGCTCATCGAGCGCATACAGTAACTGCTGCCCGGTGGTGGCGCCGGCGAACGCAGTGCGGTTGTAGAGCGTCCCACCGAATCGGCGGAAATCGAGTAGACCTTCCGGCGTGCGGTTGAAGGGGACGCCCATGCGGTCGAGCAGGTCAATAATGCCCGGCCCCATCTCGCACATCGCCTTCACCGGCGCTTGGTTGGCCAGGAAGTCGCCGCCGTACACGGAGTCGTCGAAATGCTGCCAAGTGGAGTCGCCCTCGCCCTTCAGGTTCTTGGCGGCATTGATGCCACCCTGGGCGCAGACCGAGTGAGACCGTTTGACCGGGACGATGGAGAAGAGGTCAACGTGACCTCCCATCTCGGCAATCTTGATGGAGGCTGAAAGTCCTGCCAGTCCACCACCCACAACAATGATCTTAGGATTAGCCATGATGATCTTTACGTAGCTTCAAATAAGGCGGACCAGCCGCCCGGATGAATGCGTCAATCTAATGCAAAGACGTGCTTTCAAATGTCGAAACTGGACTGGGTTCCGGAACCAGGGGAGCGCTGATGAAAGCGCGGATCGTGATCAACCCGATCGCGACCAGCGCAACTGCCACTCCGAGACATAAATAGCCGAAGCGCTTGCGTGCCTTCTCGCCAACCGTGATGCCCCACTTGGCGCAGAACAGCCACAGGCCGTAGGAGAAGTGCCACGATGCCGCGGTGATGCCGATGACGTAGGCCGCGACTGCCCAGGGATTCTGGAACTCGTGCTGCACCTTCCAGAACGCGGAGTTGTAACCACCGTTCATCAGATGCACGCCGCTGAATCGCATGTAATACAGGTGGTAGACGATATAGAAGAAGGCGACCATGCCGGTCCAGCGCTGCGAGGTATAGAGCCAATTGCCGGTCCAGGGATACTCGCCTACGTTCGACTCGCCGCGATACCAGATGTAGAAGCCGTAGAGCGCGTGATAGAGCAGGGGGAGAAAGATAAAGCCCCACTCCAATACCGCCACAAACGGCAGGCCGGTCAGGAACTTGACCTGGTCGTTATAGGCCAGCGCTCCCTTCGTCGCCTCGGAATTCGAGATGAAGTGCTCGATCAGGAATGCGCCGATGGGAATGATGCCGGTCAGGGAATGCAACCTGCGCAGCAGGAACGAGTTGCCTTCGCCGGCACGAAGCGAGGGAACCCCTTTCGGAATCTGAATGGTGCCCTTTTCGATGGGACTGGCGGATGAAGCCACGACGCCGACTCCTTATAGATGATTCGCAGGATGATAAGGCGAACCTTGCATTATCAAGTTCGCAAAGTGCGTAAGTCAAGAAACTCAATAACTTATGTTTGATTCCGGACAACCCTCGCACAATGCACGAGACATCTCCCAGATGCTCACTCAGGATAATGGAGAGGGCTGGCGCGCTCGTGGTGACGTGCGTCACTGAGCCTTGTGAGGATGCAGGTCATTGAGATGGTCCGCCCACTCCAGAAACTGGCGGAAGGCGGCTCCGCGATGGCTGTGCTCTGCCTTCTCCTCCGCGCTGAGTTCGGCGAAGGTCTTCTCGATCTCAGGAAAGAAGAACAACGGATCGTAGCCAAAGCCGTTGGAGCCGCGCGGCGCGTGCAGGATGACGCCTTCGGCTTTACCATGAAACGTTGCCAGGGTGTGTCCGTTGTGCGCCACGGCGATCACGCAGACGAAGCGGCCGGTGCGGAACTCGTCGGGAACATCGTGCAGCTCGCGCAGCAGCCGCGCATTGTTGGCCTCGTCGTTACTATTGGCGGACTCGTCGAGGGCATTGTGTTCGTCGGCGGCGTAACGTGCCGAACGCACTCCCGGCGCACCCTGCAGCGCATCGACTTCGAGACCGGAATCGTCGGCGATCACCAGTTCACCGTCGCTGTAATGGCTGTACTGCTCGGCCTTCTTGCTGGCGTTGGCCTCAAAGGTGAGTCCATCTTCGATCACGCTGGGAAAAGCGGCGAAGTTGGGCAGAGTTGCGATTTCAATGCCGTGGACGACAGCCGCGCCGATCAGGTCGCGGATCTTGCCTTCATTGGAGGTGGCGACGAGGACACGTTTCATGGCTGGAAGAAATTCTACCGGGTGACACCAGTCATTGCCGGATAACGTACGATATGTTCTGTTTAAAACAGTTATCTGAGGGCCCCTCCTCCCTGCTTCGGCGACACTCGGGTGACCTGCCAAGGTTTGGGTGAAGGCACATCTGGAGGTATGCCAAGCATGCGGATCTCCCCCTTGTCGGGTCCGATTAGCCTCAGTTCGGCTTGTAGAGAGTATTCCGACCCGTCAGCGTTCTTGGTAGTGAACCGCAGCAGGTCGCCCTTAACCTGAACATCGGTGATTGGATCTTCTCCATCCTTAGCCTCGGCCTTTGTAAGCTCTCCGGCTTGGTTGAGGTCAATGTCTGCGTGACTCGCACTTCCGGTGACCTTATTGTCGGCCATGGTGAAGGTGACCGTAAGAAACGGACTCCCGTTGAAGCTGGCTTGCCACGTACCGACAAACTGCCTGGCATTGGAGGTGTTCGCTGGCTGGAAACCCTGGGCAAAGACCATAGCGCAAGACACGAGCAACAGCACCGTGCCAAACGCCGTCGAGCGGATCATTGGGTTACATGCTGAGAATCTGGACACAGTTATCCTCCCACGAGGCCTTGATGCCTCGAGCTGCAAAAATATACCTTCACTTAACACGACTCAGCAATCAATCGGCTCGCCATTTCGGAAGATTAGCCTGAATAATTCCTGAAAATGAAGACGCGGAATCTCTCTTCTGCTACAAACATGGTGTCAAATCAGTGTTTGAAGCAAGAAGAAAGGCTTCCGCGTGTCCGACGATAGCACAACACAGTGTCTGTTGTTCCCAGAGATTTTCGGAAAGCCCGTTGTGTTGCAGTTCGATCAACTGAATGGCAGTTCCGATGGCGGAGCCATCCTGCTGAAGGCTGCTGACCGCCGCTACGGATTGATCGGCTGTCTGGCCGGGTGTCTGCGAGACCTACGGCAAGCGGGCAAGGTCGATCATTCGTTGCGCGAATTGTTAGCGCAGCGCGTGTTCTCGATTGCCTGCGGCTATCCGGATGCCAACGACTCGGCGCGCCTGTCTGCCGACCCCATTCACAAGATGTTGCTCGATCGCGATCCCATCACAGGCCGTGAGCTGGCTTCGCAGCCAACCCTGTCGCGCTTTGAAAACTCCATCCGGCCGAGAGAACTCTACCGTCTGGGCGAAGCCCTGGCCGACAGCGTGATGGAACGCCATGCCCAGCGGTTGGGTGGACGCGCCCGCCTCGTCACCCTCGACCTTGACCCGACCGACGACCCAACCCACGGGGCTCAGCAGTTATCGTTTTTCAACGGACACTACGACAGCTGGTGCTACCTGCCAGTGATGGGTTTCGTCAGCTTCAACAATGAAGCTGAACAGTATCTGTGCGCCGCCGTGTTGCGTCCCGGCAATGTGACCGCCGCAGTCGGAGCCAAGGGGATCCTGCGTCGTCTGATCAATATGATCTCCTACAGCTTTCCAGGTGCGCGTATCCGGGTGCGCCTCGACGGCGGCTTCGCGCATCCCGAGTTGCTCGACTTTCTGGATGCCGAGTCCAACCTTGAGTACGTCATTGCCATGGCCAAAAACGCGGTGTTGAAGCGCAAGGCCAAACCTGCCATGCGGCAGGCCCGCAGGCTCTCGCGGCAGAGCGGCCAGACCGAGCACGTCTACAGCGAAGCCAACTATGCGGCCCAAACCTGGCCGCGACAACGTCGCATCATCATCAAGGCCGAGGTCGTGCGGGCCAAGGATAAGACGCCGAAAGACAACCCACGCTTTGTCATCACCAACATGAAGCAGAGTCCGCAGTGGCTCTACGAACAGGTCTACTGCCAGCGCGGCGA
>DATBZX010000219.1:0-5982 GCA_036512955.1 Terriglobales bacterium | reverse complement strand
TTATCTGATCAACGCCATCAAGGCCTACAAGGGCGGCGCCCGTAACAACGGCATGATGGCTGGAATCGTGAAGGACTTGAGCGACTCGGATGCTGAAAGCGTGGCGACCTATTACGCCAGCGCGACATGTAAATAGGACTTGGCCGAACAGGCAGTTGCACAGGAGCACATGCAAATGGAAGACAAGGAAAAGCTCGAAGGCCAGCAGAAGGGGCGGCGAGAATTTCTGAGCTGTCTCGGAAGTGCTCTTGCATGTAGCGCGGCAGCAGCGGCGGCAGGTGCTGTAACGACAGGAGCTGTCGCGGCGACTGCTGCGGAGGCGGCGGCAACCGAAGTGCCGCCCAACCCGGCAATCCCAGGATATGACTGGACCCAGCATCGATGGGCATTCGGCGTCGATGCCACCAAATGCATCGGCTGCTTGCGCTGCGTCGAGGCATGCAAGAAGGAAAACAATGTTCCCCTGGACGCGCATCACTTCCGCACGTGGGTCGAGCGATACGTGACCTTGGAGGGCGAAGAGACCGCTCGCATCGACAGTCAGGCCGATCCGGTGAACATTGCGGCCTCCGGCTCTGAAAGCGAATATCGCTTCGCCGATCGCTATCGGGACGCGAAGGTGGAACAGGCGTTCTTCGTGCCCAAGCTGTGCAACCACTGCACCCATCCGGCTTGCGTTCAGGTATGTCCAACCGGTGCGACATATAAGACCGAGGATGGGGTTGTCGTCATCGACCACACCTATTGCATTGGCTGTCAGTATTGTGTGCAGGCTTGCCCTTATGGCGCACGCTACTTCAACGAGGAGACGGGTGTCACCGACAAGTGCACGTGGTGTTACCACCGCATTACCAAGGGGCTGCAGCCTGCCTGCGTTGAAGTTTGCCCGGTCGGTGCGCGCATCTTCGGCGATCGCAATGACAAGCAAAGCGTAATCAGCCAATTCATTCAAAATAATCGCGTTTCCGTGCTGAGACCAGAAACCGGCAATGCGCCGAATGTTTTCTATGTCGGCATCGACAAGGACGTGAGCTGATGGAAACTTTATTGAACTCCGCTCCATTCACCGGCTACGTTTATCCCAACGAGACGATGATCCCCTGGACCGTGCTCATCGTGGTTTATCCCTACCTGACCGGGCTGGTCGCCGGCGCCTTCACCATTTCGAGCCTGTATCAGGTATTTGGTTTCCACCAATTGAGGCCGGTGGCGCATTTCGCGCTGCTCGTTTCCTTGTGCTGCATGGTTGTTGTGCCAATACCGTTGTTGCTGCATCTCGGTCATCCGGAGCGGGCGTTCAACGCCATGATCACTCCGCATACGACATCCGCGTTCGCCATCTTTGCCTACGCAGCTGCCTTCTATGTCATTCTGTTGATGCTGGAGACCTGGTTCGTGTTCCGGCCACATATCGTGCAAACAGCCAAGAAAACTAAAGGGCCGGTGGGATGGATCTATCGCGTGGCGACGCTCGGGTCGGACGACCTCTCCGAGAAGGCCTTAAGCTACGATCGAAAGTGGCTATTCGCGTTAGCGATCATCGGCATTCCCGGCGCTCACGGTCTGCATGGCTACGTCGGATTCGTATTCGGTTCGCTCAAGTCCCGCGAATGGTGGTCCTCCGACCTCATGCCGGCCATCTTTCTGTTTTCCGCGATCATCTCCGGTACTGCGCTGGTGATCGTGCTCTACGTCGTGTCGTGCAAGCTACGTAAGGTTCCGGTCGACCTGGCGTGCGTGAAAGTCATGGCCTATTCGCTGTGGGGTTTCATGATGTTCACCCTGCTGTTGGAAGGGCTGGAATTTGCCAGCATGGTCTATCGCGGCCGGGAAGGGATCGACGTGATCATGTCGTTCGTTAAAGGCCCGCTCCTTGTTCCGTTCTTCATCCTTCAATTCGGGCTTGGGTCGGTGCTGCCGCTCGCGGTAATTACCTTCCTCATTTGGCGCGGCACGAGCGGACCGACGCTGGTCGTAGCCATCACCACGAGCGCATGCCTGGTCCTGCTCGCGGTGTTGATGATGCGCTACAATGTGGTGATCGGCGGGCAGGAAATCGCGAAGACGGGCAAGGGATTGCTCGCTTATCAGCCGCCGATTTTCGCCAAGGAAGGTTTATTCACTGCGGGCTGCGTGCTGGTCCTGCCATTCGTCTTGCTGTCGATATTGGTTCGTTTTCTGCCGCCATGGCACGAATCTGACCCAGCCTTGGCAAAGGGGGCTCTGTAGGCCATTGCCCGCTAACCGCCGAGCGTCCTGAAGAGATTTCATCAGAAAAAGGCCGGCGTTCGCGTTGGCTTCATCCTTGCGCGCGGTTCAGTCACCAGCCGGGAAGCGGATTCCCTCCGATTGTTACCAGCGCGTGGTCCAGGTGAGTCGTTTTGACTGCGCTGCTTGGCGGAGGCTCCTTTTTGCAGAGGTTGGCTGAGCAGACCGCTCCGGGGCCGGCAGAAGCTGAGGAACCGGAAAAGAAGTAGGCGGTATTCCGGTTTTTTAGCGAAATGTTCTGAGTGTGGCTTTTTTACAATATCTGAAGACGAGGCAACGGCTCACAAACCAGTGAAACATGAGTGAACGGTTGCCGATCGGTTTTGGCAGTTGGCGCGGGGGCGTTTTGGATGAATATGTTTGGTGATTTTGGACCACGCCTCCACAGAGGATCGCGAAACACAATGACGCGTTGCGAAAGGCCTTTGGCCAAGTTTCTCACGCTAATGAAGTCGGCGCTGGTTGGTGGCGCGGTACTAGGGCTCATTCAACCCGCCCTGGCGGTTGATGTCGTATCCAGCCCAGAGGGTTTAGCCAAATCCAGCCCAGGCATTTACACTAAGTCCAGCCAGGGCGTTTATGCGGCCTTGCTCGATCTCGACGGATCCAGTCCGAAACCCGCACCGGCGCAGCGCGACGATGATGCGTTCTCCGCGCTCGCCAGCTTTGCTCAAACGGCCTCGGCTGGATCGAAGTCCGCCGGCGAAAAGGCCGCCAAGTCTCGTCAGGGTGACGATGCGATCTATTCCGAGCTTACCGAATTCGCCCAGCGCGTCGGCGCTGCCCGTCCGGTCTCGCATGAACCGCGCTTGAAGCTCGCCGAAGCGGACAACGCAGTCGATGCGCTGAAGGATTTCCTTCGCGGCAATGGAACGCCAGCGCCGCAAGCGCCTGTGGCGACGCCTGCCCAGGGAAGGCCTGCCGGCCCCCCGGTTGAGGCCCACTTCGTCGGCGAGAAGGTCTGCGTGACCTGCCACGCCGGTCATGCCGAATCGTTTTCGAAGACCCTGATGGGACGCATCGGCAAGACCCAGCCGGGCAAGTTCGCCTGCGAGAACTGCCATGGAGCAGGTTCGCAGCATGTGAAATTGGGCGGCGGTCGTGGCGTGGGCGGCATCACCTCGTTCAGGGCCGACGACCTGTCGCGCAGCGTCCAGGAAAACAACGCCATCTGCCTTGCCTGCCATGAGAAGGGCGACCGCACCTATTGGAGCGGCAGCACCCACGAAGTCCGTAACGTGGCCTGCACCAATTGCCACACGATCATGCGGAGCGTGTCGCAGAAATTCCAGCTCAAGACCGTGTACGAGCCGGAAACCTGCTTCCAGTGCCACAAGGACCGGCGCGCCCAAATGGCCCGCTCGTCACACATGCCGATGCGCGAAGGCAAGATGACCTGTACCGATTGCCATAACCCGCACGGCACCGCGAATGAAAGTCTCCTGAAGACGGCTACGGTCAATGAGACTTGCTACAAGTGTCATGCCGAGAAGCGTGGACCGTTCCTGTTCGAGCACGAGCCGGTTCGTGCGAACTGCCTGAACTGTCATGACCCCCATGGCTCGATCAACGAGTTCCTGCTGAAGATCTCGCGGCCACGGCTGTGCGCGGAGTGCCATGGATTTGGTCATACTTTGACCGGCGGTCCGAACAGCTATCAGATCATGGGACGTGCCTGTAACAACTGCCACACCCAGGTTCACGGCACCAACAGTCCGTCCGGAGCGCTCCTCCACCGGTAAAACTCACGTCCTAACGAACGAATACATCGACCACCGTTTGCTTCGTAACTAACCGCCCAATGGGGGCTATGAAATGAAATCGCGATCCGGCGTTCTTCTCTCGTGTGCAACTGGGGCCCTTTTGCTCGGCATGGCGCCGATCATGCCCGGCGCGCTGGCAGCCGACGCGGAGCTTCCCGTTAAGGCTCCGGTTGTGGTCGACACCCCTTGGTGGACGCACGGTTTCATGGAAGTCGGCGGACGCGGCTTCCTCAACAATCCCCAGAGAGACGGGCACATTTTCCAGGGCGGCAGCAGCCTGGCGAAGTATTATGAATACAGCGATGTGAAGCCGGGGCCGTTCGGCGATTTCTTTGTTGCCGCCGGCAGCGGGAATGGCCTCTACGAAATCGACGCCTGGGGCAAGAACGTCGGCTACAACGATCAGCGTTACGACGCCTATCTGTCAAAGGCCGGCGAGCAGTATTTCAACTTCATGTGGGACCAGACCCCCCACGTCTACAGCACGAGCGCCAGCACGTTGTTCAACACCAACGGAAACGCGCTGACGCTGGCCAATCCGAATATCGGCACCCAGATGTTCAACGCAGGGGGCGTGGGTTTTCCGACGATCCCCAATAATCCGACCGTCGCCAGCCTTGCCAAAACCAACGCAATCAACACCATCATCAATCAGAATGTTCATCCTACCGATGTCGGCATTACGCGCGATACGGCATCCGTGGATTATCGCTACACGCCGACCGACAACTGGGACATCAGGGCCAACTACTCCAACATGCGCAGGACCGGAAGCCAGGTCGACGGCGTCCTTTTCACGTCCACAAATACTGGTTCTCGTGTTGATGTCGCCAAGCCGGTCGCCGATACGACCCAGAACTTCGGCGTGAACGGCGAGTACTCGGGCACGTCCGCCTGGGGGCAGAAGTTCAACGCGATGGTCGGCTACAATGGTTCGGTCTATCAGGACGATTTCAATAACTTTACCGTGCAAAATCCATTTTGTGTCGGCACTGTATGTGCCGGCAATGGAAATCCAACCACCCCCCTTGCGATGGTATCAACGCCGCCGAACAATCAGATGAACGGGGTCTCCGGCACCCTCGGCGCGGATTTGCCGTTCAAGAGCCGGTATATGGGAACGGTAGCTTACAGCGGGATGCGGCAGAACGATGCGTTCATCCCATTTGCCAGTACCGGCATCCCTGGTTTGCTCCTAAACGGGCTCCCGGCGGCTGCGCTTTCGACTATTCCGGCGTTGGTCCGGACACAAGGCGGGACCGGGGTGACAAGCCTGGACGGGTCAATCAATACGCTGTTGGTCAACAACGTCGTCACCACCCAGATCACCCCCGATCTGAAAACGAAACTGAACTACCGCTACTACGATTACAGCAACCAAACACCTGAGCTGAATATTGCCAATTGGACGATGATCGATTCCCTGTCGGCGATCCCGGCTCACGCAGCCTATGCGCCGGTGAATTCCCTGTCTCTCGGCTATATCAAACAGAATGCCGGCGCCGAGGCGACCTGGAGGCCGGTCAATTCAGTGAATATCGGCGGTGCCTACGGCTATGAGCACTATGACTGGACGCTCGCCGACGCCAGTTCCACGTCTGAAAACTCCGGCAAGGTTTACGCCGACTGGAAACCCACCGGATGGATCACGGCTCGTGCAAGCGGCCTCTTCGCGGAGCGGCGCGCAGGAAACTATGACTATCTCGGCAATGTAGGGATGTTCCAATGGCCGGTGGCGAACACGAGATTTGTGCCGCCTCCGGGAGTGCCAGGAAGTGCATTGACCGCCTTCCCCAATTCCTCTAATTACTCGCCGCTCTATCGGCAATTCTACCTCGATGACCGCGACCGTGCCCAGGCCAAGTTCGCTGTCGACATCAATGTGCTTCGTAATTTGACGGTCACGCCAACGTTCGGTTTGCGTAACGATCAATTCCTCTTTGCACAAAAT
>DATBZX010000218.1:0-15236 GCA_036512955.1 Terriglobales bacterium | reverse complement strand
CCGTTTGGTCGATATCGTAGGGGTTCACCAACAGCGCGTCGCGCAGTTCACGCGCAGCTCCGGTGAAGCAACTCAGCACCAGCATTCCATCTTCGTCGTCGCGAGCGGCCAGGAACTCCTTCGCAACCAGGTTCATTCCGTCGTGGAGCGCCGTAACCAGGCAGAGATCAGCAGCGCGGTAGTAGCGCCCAATCTCGCTGTGATTGTGCTGCCGATTGAGGAAAATAATGGGCTTCCAGTTTGCCGTCTGGAATCGCCGATTGATGCGATCCGATTCAGTCGCAACTTCCACCAGCAGATCGTGGTAGCGCTTGATGTGCGTCCGGCTGGGAGCACCGATTTGCACGAACACAAACTGCTTCATGTAGGCAGGGTATTGCTCGAACAGGCGCTCGATCGCCAGGAAGCGTTCGAGAATCCCCTTGGTGTAATCCACGCGATCCACGCCCACTCCCATGAAGATGGATTCGCAGCCCAATTCCTTGAGCAGTGCAGCCCGCTCCGAATCACGGTCGGCAACTTCTCCGGACGACGATTTGAACTCATCGAAATCCACGCTGATGGGGAACGGTCGGACCATGGTGATGTGATCGTTTCGTTTGACCGTGAAGTGTTCCCAATCGACCTGCGCCTCCAGCGTGCGATCAACCGTTTGCTGAAAGTTGTTGCAGTGTGCCTGGACGTGGAAGCCAATGAGGTCCGCGCCCAGCAAGCCGTCCAGCAATTCGCGCTGCCATGGGCAGATGCCAAACGCTTCCGCATTCGGCCATGGAATGTGCCAGAAGATCGCCACCCGGGCGTCCGGCCGTCTCTCTTTGATCATGCGAGGAACGAGGGCGAAATGGTAATCCTGTACCAATACTACCGGTTGCTCAATCGGTGCCATCTCCTCTGCCAAGGCGTCAGCGAATTTACGATTTACGGCCTGGTATTGCTCCCAATCGGAAGCGCGGAACAATGGACGAGTGTGCGCGATGTGGCACAGAGGCCACAGACCCTCATTGGCGAATCCGTAGTAATAGCCATTCTCTTCGTCGTCGTTCAGCCACACCCGGCGCAAGGTGTATCTCGGATCATCCGGCGGCACGCGAAGCCGATCATTTCGGTCTACGGTTTCCCGGTCAGCGTCACCGCTTCCATGAGCAATCCAAGTTCCATCGCAAGCTTGTAGCACTGGATCCAATGCGGTAACTAGTCCGCTGGCGGGCACAATGACACCCACGTGCTTGCCTTGCCTGGTGTGCATGAAGGGCTCCCGGTTGGAAACGACAAAGAGTCGACTCTCGTCCAACTTGCTCCGTACATGCACCGCCAACCGCTGGGCGGTCCACGTGGACTCACCGGCTTGCCGCAGGCGGGCCTCAGTCTCAGCAGCCGAGCGGGCGGAGTTGAGACTGCGGGCGATGGTTGCCACTTCGCTGGCGAGTGGTTGAAACAGGTCCAGGTCGGGCACGGTGTGGCGAGATGAGCCACGTTGTGTCCGGAGTGTCCGCATCCAGAGTGCGGCGCGCGCGATCGGACCGGTGAGGCTCCAGCGCACAATCAGCAGAGTGACGAGCGCGATAATGACAACCTGCAACAACACCCGCAGAAATGTCTCGCGCCAAACCAGCCGCGTCTGCGCTGCGATGAAACCGGAGTCGTGGACGATCGCCAGGCTGCCAATGACATGATCTTCGTGGTGCAACGGCATTGCGTAAACATGCAAGGAGGAGATGCCGGAGCGGGTAAACTCAGCGCTACCCCGGTCGTCGAGAATTGCGCTCGTCACCACGGCAGGACTTTTGCTTAAAACACTCGCCAGTCCGGGAGTCTCGGCCATGAGATCGCCGGAGGCGTTGTAGACGGCTATGCCCGCTAAGTGCTCGCGGTTGCCGAAGCGCTGCACAATGCGCTGCAGATCACGAGGCGTGCCCTTCTCCAAGCTGCGCTCCACGTTGGCAGCCAGGCTTTCGCCGAGCACTTCGGCGCGCCGTTCCAGATCGCGACGGAGCGATTGCTGCTCAAGGCGCACAGAGTAATAGGCAGACAACAGCGACACCAGGGTGATTCCGACAATCAACGAGACTATGAGACGCAAACTCAGAAGTCGCACGCTATTTCCTCGCGTCGTCGGTGATAAGAGCCGGTGCGCTGACAACGTCGTCTTTGTCATTTCCTTCTTAGCGGGTCAGACACGACAAACCGGGCTCGGGTCCCAGGCTGAGTTAGGACGACGATGAAGTGCGCGGCGAGAGACCACATGGGGCCGCCTCTCGCCACGTCGCGCAGATACTAGGAACCGGGCGAGATGCTGGCAACGCGGATGGTTTTGGTTTGCGGGTCTAGCGATCCACTGACCTTCACATCCTGCCCATCGAACTGCTTCGCTTTGTCCTGATCATCGAGCACATAGGTAGCCTTGCTTTCGGTGTCCTTCAAGACAAACTTTCCGCCCGCTTTGGCGACCTTGCCGCTGAATGTCTGCTGCTCGCCGGCCTGACTCGTCATTGACGATTGGGCTGCTTGATTAGAGGCGTCTGGCTGCTGCTGTTGGGCTGGCTGACGATCCTGCTGGGCATTCAGGCGTGGTTGAACCACACACAATCCAACTACCAATGCCAACATCAGGAAGAGCTTTGGCAACTTTGTTTTCTTCATTACGAACCTCCGAAGGGTATTTGCGTACTTCCCCCTGTAACTGCAAGCCTTGTGCCAAAGCGGAGTGCTGGACGTATGTTATTGAATGTTCAACCGCAAGAGATCTTCGGTTCTCGCTGATGAGTGCAATTGTGGGAGGTTTGGACGGCAAATTTACGCTGTTCCAACAATTTTGCACTCGCCTGGGTTGCATGGCAATTCTGTGACAAGCCTGTAAGAATTGCACCCCCCAGTGCAGGATCGACCGGTTGAAAGCGCAACGCCTACAACGACTTATACGATGGCATGCCAGTTGCACCGATGTATAGGGAGGAAACACGGAGGGAGAACTATGTATGCCAGACGCTTTGCGATAGTTGCCTTACTGTTGGCGCTCTTCTTTGCGAACGGATGTCATAAGCCTTCCACACAAAACGCAACGGCTTCGATTGCTGGAGACCAAACTCAAACGGCGCAACCAAGCCCCAGCGGAGCGGCTCCTGAGAACGAATCTGCAGACTCCTCAGCGGCGCCGCCAACGCAGGACACACAAGTCGCTGCTCAGAACGAAGCGCCTCCGAAACTCACTATACCGGCGGGGACGTCGATTACGGTTCGTCTGCAGGAGCGGCTCTCCAGTAAGTCGGCGGTGCCGGGCGAACGATTTGAGGCAGTGGTCGACGGACCTGTGGTAGTCGGGGATCAGATCGTGGTGCCCGTCGGGGCCCTCGTGGAAGGGCATGTGATCGTTGCGCACCACTCGGGAAGGTTGCATCATCCGGGTGAACTCGGTCTGACGCTGGACAGGGTAACGATTGATAAGCAGATCATCGCGTTAAATACGTCGCGCGTAGTTGGCCGCGGACCTTCGCATAAGAAGCGTAACTGGAGATGGATCGGCGGCGGTACCGGCGGCGGCGCAGTGATTGGTGCTTTGGCCGCGGGCGGTCAAGGAGCGCTCATTGGCAGTGGCATTGGAGCGGCTGCAGGCACAACCACTGCGTTTTTCACCGGTAAGAAGGACGTGGTTTTTGGTTACGAGCGGCGGCTTAGATTCCGTCTGAAGCAAGACGTCAGCTTGTTCGGATAGCTGGGAAACCTGGTGGTCTTAAGGATGCGACATAACTCTGCAATCGTGGCCTGCCGCACTGTTCCAGGCTTGCGCACTTCATATCGGCCAGCCGGATGGAGCCGACGCTGGAGTTGCAATATGACTAGGCCCCTGAAGCTCTCGGTCGTGCTGGTCTTGCTTGTTCTTTCGCTGGCGACCGCTCTCTTGGCGGATAACCTTCAGCCTGCGTCACCGGCTCCCAATGACCCGCTAGGCCGCGCAACGCCGCAGGACGCAGTCGTCCAGTTCCTTGAGGCGTGCCACGCCCGCCAATACGCCAAAGCGGCGCACTATCTCGATCTTCGCCAAATGAAGTCCGGTGACCGCGAAAAGAATGGTCCTGAGCTCGCTCGGCAATTAGAAGACCTGTTGGACGACACCCGATTCGATATCGCGACGGTGAGCCGAAGTCCCGAAGGAGACCTGGATGACGGGCTCGCGCCCTCGCGCGAGCGCCTGCTGAATTTCCCAGTCGATGGACAGACGTTGCAGTTGGAACTCGAACATGTGGAGTTGAAACCGGGACTCAGGGTCTGGCTGGTCTCTGCTGATAGCGTCCCGCTTATTCCAAAAGCCCACCAGCTTTTGGGCGAGACCCCCCTGGAGAAGAAATTGCCGCAAGTCCTGGTTACGCAGGAACTACTCGACACGCCTTTATGGCGCTGGATTGTTCTGCTGGTTGGCGGTGTTCTGATCTGGTTTGCTGCGGGATTGATGGCTCGCGCGATCGCCGCAATCTATCACCGTCTTGTGAAAATTGAAAATGCCAGCGCGGAGTTGCTGCTTGAACCTGTGCGAGTGTGCCTCGCGATAAGCGGTTTTCGCGCAGCGATGGAATTGGCGCCACCTTCTGCAATTGTGCGCTTGTACCTGGAAAGAGCAGTGACCATGGGCTTCTTTCTCGCCCTGGCTTGGGCTGGCGCGGTCATGATCGATCTGGTTGGTGAGCGCTGGCGTTCTCGCTTGGATCCACGCATGAAGGCGATGACCTACTCAGTGCTTCCGCTGGGCAGGCAGGTCCTCAAATTGTTTCTCTTTCTCATTGCAATTCTCGCCGTGCTTAGCGCATGGGGTTACAACACAACGACGATCATGGCCGGACTCGGCGTGGGCGGGCTCGCCGTTGCGCTGGCGGCACAGAAGACCATTGAGAACCTCTTCGGTGGAATCTCAGTAATCGGCGACCGGCCGGTCCTGGTCGGCGATTTCGGCCGCTTCGGCAAACACGTTGGAACTGTCATGCACATTGGCCTGCGATCGACGCGTATCCGAACCCTCGATCGAACCGTTGTCAGCGTGCCCAACGGCCAGTTTTCGACGATGGAGTTGGAGAATTTCAGCGCACGCGATAAGATCTGGTTCCACCAGACGCTGAGCCTCCGCCGTGATACCACTTCGGAGCAATTGCGCCGCGTGCTCTCGTTTGCCCGGGACATCTTGAAACAAAATCCAAGAGTGGAAACCGGAGACATCCCCGTTCGCTTTATCGGAATCGGCACGTATTCGCTCGACGTCGAGTTGTTCGCCTATGTTCTGACGACTGACTTCGACGTGTTTCTCCAGATCCAGCAGGAATTGTTGCTCGAGCTAATGCGGGGGGTGGAACGCGCAGGGACAGGATTAGCAGTCCCGTTGTACGAGAGCTTCAATGGCGACCACATGGTACCCATGCCGCGGTAGGGCCGCAATTGGAGCTGAGATCGCTGACCAAGGTATCGCAGTGGTGCACTCCTGCAAAGTCCCGCACACCTAGTGAAGGGATTTCCGAGGACGAGATTCTTGCCGACTTCAAGGGCTGGCGCGCGGGTAAGCAGCAATGACTGCGCGCAAGGCAACCATGCAGAAACAGGCCAAGATCACCAGCAAAGGGCGAATAACCGTGCCCCTCGACGTTCGCCGCGCCCTTGGGGTTCAGGCCGGGGACCGTCTGCTGTTCGAGAGCGTTGGACAGGAGGTTCATATACGCGCTGTTAAGACCAAGAGCGCGTTTTCCAAGTGTCGCGGCATCGGCAATCCCGGAATTGGCTCCGGTCGCAGGAAAATCAGCCAGTGGCTGCGCGGGTTGCGCGGACAATGACCGCCGCGATCAACATCACCCTTATCATCGCGCATTGGGACTGAAGCATTTCTCTCAGTTCGTGGGCTCAGCCCGCTCTGGAGCCAGTGCTCAAGCAGTGACGCCTGCTGGTGGCCAGCGATTTCAGAAAGACCGGACCAGAAGGTTGCAGAAGATAAGCGAGTGGCATATGCTGTGGCATAGGCTGGAAGTGCAAATGGCTGCGGAACGACATGTGAAGCTGTTCAAGAACGGCAGGAACCAGGCGGTCAGGATCCCTCGTGAATTCGAGCTTCCTGGCGAGGACGCCTTAATCCGCAAAGAAGGCGACCGGCTGATCATAGAGCCCACTCCGCCCAGGTCGCTGCTTGCGGTCTTAGAGACATTGAGAACGATCGACGAGGACTTTCCGCCGATTCCAGATCCACCTCCCAATCCGGTTGATCTCTGATGCGCTACCTACTCGATACCAATATCATTTCCGACCTGGTTCGCAACCCGCAGGGTCGCGTAGCACAGTACATCCGAAAGATTGGAGAGGCGCGGGTTTGCACCAGCATCATCGTCGCCGCGGAAATGCGTTATGGCGCCGCCAAGAAACAGTCCCCTCGATTGACGGCACAGCTTCAGGCGGTGCTCGGTGCGCTTGAGGTTCTTCCCTTGGAAGCGCCTGTCGATACAACCTACGGAGCGCTGCGTGCCCGGCTTGAAAAGGCGGGCACGCCGATTGGCGCCAATGCCCTGCTCATTGCTGCACAGGCGATGGCCCTTGGTTACACCCTCGTCACCGATAACGAAAGAGAGCTCGCACAGGTCAAAGACCTTCCTCGGGAAAACTGGCTGCGCCACACCTGAAACTCGTTGCCCGCTCATTAGAACGTCGATTCGACTGAATCGCTCGAACTTCTGGTCGTATCAAGACCATCATAGAGAGCCGGGAGAAACCCACATGCGATTCAGTATCGACGTCGGAAGCGCACTCGAATTGAAGTTGTACCAGGCTGTGCTCCTCTGCAAGAACGATCACGAGAACCGTTACATGGCGACCGTTCACGGCGTGGTACAGCCAAACGGTGATGGAAGTCTTCTTGGCGGCGGACAGCTGCTGAGTACAGCCAGCTTGTGGGAGTTGGCCCGGCAGATGCGAACCGGTTGCCCGGTTGAGTTCTTGCCGGACCAGGTCATCGCGCGAACTCCCGACCTGCTGGCGTGGTGGACGCCGGCGGCTGTGCGGCCCATGTTCTTCCGCGCCGGATTCTCTGCCGGAGGGTAGAGCGGTGAAAGTTGATCGGTTGCACCCGGCTAGCGCCCGGAGAATTCATGCTCGCTGACTTTAGGGCCGCCGCCTTCCAAGCCTGGAAGGGGCGTCTGCAACCAGTCATTCTCTTCCGGCTCTATCGGATCTCCCGGGGCTGTCGGGTCAAACAGCAGATGGCTGAAGATGGCAACCTGTTTCAGAACCGGTTGCATGTTTTTCGGCCTGGAGGGCACCGCAGCCAGCTTCTGCTTCACCCGCTTCGCAAATCCGGACTGAATATCCTGATAAATACCGGTACCCTTACGCGTGATCTTGACCTGAAACCGGCTGTCGTCGCCCCGTCCCTTGGCCTGCTTCTTGAGCCATCCCCGCTTTACCAGACGGTCGACTGCTCGCGAGCAAAACGAAGCATCGCGGGCCAGCAGGCGCACCATCCCTGCCTCGCTGTGGACTCGCCCGGTGGCCACCGCTTCCAGGATGAAATAGTGGTCCAGGTCGAGCGGCCGGGCCGCAGGTCCCGGGCCCGCATCACCGCCAGCTCCGTCAGAAGGCGGCTGAGGTTCTTATAAAAATCAAAACGCTTCACTGCCGTCTTCTGCATCTCCGGTTTGCTTCTCTGGCGCTCTCTTGTACAGTGCAAAACCCAGCGCTTCAAAACCCGCTTTCTTTGCACTCTGCGAGACCAAGCCCGGGTCTTGCAGAGTGCAAGATACTAATGACGGTGTGGAGGCGCCGCCCGAGCGAATCGTAAATCGCGAATTGCGCCGATAAAAAGTGCCTTATCGTTTTCTGGGGAGCAACGGGCGTGAAAAAGGTAGGACAATGACTCCATGAGCCCGAGACGTGACCGCCTAACGGGACACGAGATTAGTCGTCGATGCGCTAGAACGGGTTAACCTGAGGAAAATGAATCTTCAGCTTATAGCAAATGAAGAGAATCAGGATTGCGCCCAGTGTGGAAAAGATGAGGCCGGCGGGATGATATCGCCGGTTTGTCGGGCGCGAAAACATGTGGGTAACGCAGCCGCCAATGACCGACCCGATGATGCCGAGCACGATCGTCCAGAAGATCGTCATATGCACGTGCATCACCGATTTCGCAACAAAGCCCGAGATCAGTCCAATGAGGATATACCAGATTAAGTGAAACATACTTCTTCCTCCAGCGTTTGCCTTCAGTACGTCGTCGCGTGTAACCGCGCGTTTGGGAATTGAGCGAGAATTTCCATGTTAGCTCCCGATAGCTCCGCACTATACACCCATCGACGGGTTTCAGTGCACCATTGTTTTTCGCCCGCTGGGCAGCGCGAACGAGAACTTCTGCCCACCCGCTATGTGCATGCCGTCTTCACGCTGCCGCGCGAACTGGCCCCACTCGCCTTGCAAAACAAGAAGGTGATCTATGACCTGCTGTTTCATGCCAGTGCTGAGACTTTGCTCGAGATCGCTCGCGATCCACGGCATCTTGGTGCCGAGATTGGCTTCTTCAGCGTGCTCCACACCTGGGATCAGCGATTGCAGTTTCATCCTCTCGTCCACTGCGTGCTCGCCGCCGGCGGTCTCGCTCCGGATCACTCTCGCTGGATCTCCTCACGCAGATCCTTCTTTCTTCCCATCAAGGTACTCAGCCGCGTCTTCCGCGGCAAGTTCGTCGCCGGTCTCCGCAGCGCTTTCCTGACAGGCACGCTCCAGTTCCACGGCAGCCTTCTGCCCCTGGCTGAGCCGCGCGCCTTTGCTGCCTGGCTGCGAGTCCTGTTCCGCTACGACTGGGTTGTCTATTGCAAGCGGCCATTCCGAGGACCTAAACACGCGCTGCGCTATCTCGGCGCCTACACCCATCGCGTGGCTATCTCCAACAGTAGGCTGGTCGCGCTCGCCGAGAACGACGTGACCTTCCGCTGGCGAGATTCCGCCCATGGCAACAAGAAGAGGTTCATGACGCTGCCTGTCGAGGAGTTCCTGCGCCGCTTCCTGCTCCACCTGCTGCCACCTGGCTTCGTGCGCATCCGCAACTTCGGATTCCTCGCCAACAGGCAACCCGCCACGCTTCTGCCGCTCTGCTTCCAACTGCTCAGTCGCTCTGAGAACATACCCGCTTCGGTGCCGTCGCCCTCTACAGACCAGCCTCGCTCACTATGGACCTGTCCAGTCTGCGGTGGAGCTATGCACCTCGTCGAGCGGCTCTTCGCGGCTTAACTCCTGCTCCGCTCCCCGCCTCTCCACGACGAGTACGCTGCATGAACCCGCAACCCCGGCATCGACTCATCTTCGTGCTCCGGCACGTACCGAGACTCTGTGTCTCACTCCACTCAGATCGCTTCCCAGACCCTCGCGTACACCTCTACCGAGCACCCTGGCGAGACTCTTCTCTGTGCCCTCTCTCGCTGCAACTGGCGCGGACAGCCGCCAATAGCAATTTTGAAACTCGTCGGGATCTGCTTAACCACATACAAAACCCATAAGCTCCCGCGAGGGGCGAGCGCCCTTCAAGTCGCTGTATCCGAAGCGCCCTTTCCAAGATCATTCAGCTGCGGACCGTTGCGTGATGGGCGCTTCAGATACAGCCCTAAGACTTATCGGGAGTAATCCCTGAAATAATCACTCAAACGACAAATTCGAAACCGATTGGCGCAGGCTTTTTAGGCAACGTGGGTCCAGTCCAGAATGACCTTGCCGGTCTGGCCCGAAATCATTGCATCGAACCCCTTTTGAAAGTCGCGGTAGCTGAAACGGTGGGTAATGACCGGTGAAATGTCGAGCCCCGACTCGATCATAACGGTCATCTTGTACCACGTCTCATACATCTCCCGTCCGTAGATGCCTTTGATTGTCAGCATATTGAAGATCACCGCTCGCCAGTCGATCGTCATCGGTTTGGCGGGAATTCCCAGCATGGCGATCTTTGCTCCGTGACTCATATTCGCAACCATCTCCTCGAAGGCTGCAGGATTCCCAGACATCTCCAGTCCTACATCAAATCCTTCCCGCATACCGAGTTGCTTCTGTACCTCCGCAAGAGGCGTATCTTTGGTGTTCACCGCCAGGGTCGCCCCCATTTTGCGGGCCAAATCCAAGCGGAAGGGATTGACATCCGTGATCACTACATGACGTGCGCCAGCCTGCCGAACCACTGGAATTGCCATGATCCCAATTGGCCCAGCGCCGGTAATCAAGACATCTTCGCCGAGCACTGGAAACGACAGAGCGGTATGCACCGCGTTGCCAAAGGGATCAAAGATAGCCGCAACTTCCTGATTGATGCCGGGCTCATGCCGCCAGATATTGGTCATCGGTAGAGCGATGAATTCAGCGAACGCCCCAGGTCGATTTACACCAACGCCTGATGTGTGCGCGCACAACTGACGTCTCCCTGCCAGGCAATTGCGGCAGCGTCCGCAGACGACATGCCCCTCACCGCTCACGATGTCGCCTGGATAGAAGTCGTTTACGTTCGATCCGACCTCGACAATCTCTCCGACAAATTCATGCCCGATGGCCATCGGCACAGCAATTGTCCTCTGTGCCCACTCATCCCATTGATAGATATGAACGTCGGTTCCGCAGATACCGGCATAGCGGACGCGGATCAGCACATCATTGATCCCCATCGTGGGTTCTGCGATATCGTCCAACCATAACCCGCGCTCCGCGCGGCTCTTTACTAAAGCCTTCATGATTTCCTCAACCGTGAATTTTAATCATGCTGTGCAACCCTACGAGAGCAATCGTACCAGTGAAGCCCGTTGAGTTGTAATACTCAGCCCCGTAGGGCTATCGATTCTCAGTTGCGAAAAATCGACCATTTCGTGAACCGACGCGAGCATTACCACAGCCGTACCGGCTTGCGGGGAGTAATCCGCGGGTTGGCGATTACACCTCAAGATGGCGTAGTCTGCGCCACACCGTTTGATTCTCGATCATTGCTGAGGTCGAGAACTGCGCAGGCGCTCCGTTCCGCCCGAAGTCCGCCAGCGTGGAGCCGGGATTCTCTTACAGGAATTCCTGGGCAACGAAAGGGGTCGTCGCCCTCAAATCGCTTGAATGGCGCGATGACTGGATTGATTTTGCCGGAGACCGTAGCCACGCCACAGACAGCGGAACTTAGACCGCCGTCTTTCCGTACTACTTAGCAGATCGTGACTCGATCCTTGGTTCAAGATCGACCGCAAGGAGATGAGCCAATGTCATTTAAGGCTGTGGCGTGGACGCTGCTGGCCGCAATGGCGTTCACGACTGTTCTGCTCTTCAACTACTGGGCTTCCTATCAGCCTCTAAGTACGCTGGCCTATTCGGGAATCGTGCTGGCTCTTTGCGGGCTGGCAAACCTGGCGATTCCGTTCCGGTTTCTTGGAATCCGAAAGCGAGCCATTGGAGCTCTTGTTCTCGTTGGTGGTGTTGTTCTTGCCCTTACGGCGCTGCTCTGGCCAGCCCCGACGATCCGTGTCGCGCAACCTAAAATCCTTCTCGACGACATCATGCCGGAGTACCAGTTTTTCGAACGGCACTCTGCCCGCATTCATGCCCGGTCCGAGCTGGTGATGCAGGCTATTCGCCAGTCAACCTTCGGCGACATGAAATCCTTGATGACGCTCCTGAAAATTCGCGGAGCGGCCTTGCGCATTCATGACTCCGGCGATTTCTTGCAGGATAAGCGGGTTCTCGATGCATTTTCGGAGTCTGGTTATCTTTCTGGCGGCAGCGAGCATGAAATCGTGATGTTCGGGGTTTGGAATGCGCGGGCGAACCGCCGCCCCGAGGTGCGCACTTCGCAGGAGTTCGCTGCTTATCGGGAGCAGGGTGCGGTCAAAATGGCTTATGACTTCAACGTGGAAGATACGGGCGGCGGATGGTCCACAATCAGCACCGAGACGCGTGTCCTGGCACTTGACGATGTCACCCGCCGCGGCATGGGCCGTTACTGGAGATTGATTGTGCCCGGAAGCGGGCTGCTCCGTCGTCAGTGGCTTGAGGGTATCAAAAAAAGAGCCGAGAGCATGCCCAACCCACAGTCGTAGATGTCCATCAGCGTTCAGTAACAGGACTGTAGAACAGCAACACACGGCGGTCCTCATTTGGAGCCGTTATCTCTGCCACGCGAAAATTGGGTGACCGCGGTCAAGTTGACGAGAAACGCCCTACCCTTTCTTGTGACTTACGGCGTGTCGTCCGCTCTCAGTCGGCGGTTTGGCGACTATTCGTCCAAGTGACTTCCCGGAACCAGACCTCGGGGCACTTACGAAGAGAACTCGCTACCCCCTCAGTTTCAGCATATCTTCAAATCGAGACTCAAGAGCGGTTCAGTCACAGTCTCTATTGTGGCAAACCGATTTTACGAACCAGTTCGGCAAAGCGCGGGTCGGAGTGGAGAGTATCCAAACGTGCGTCGGTCGTAAGGTATTCCGCCAGTATGTACGAGCGCTCCTCGTAGGCACGATTGAGCCAGGCGAACGCCTCATCTTTTTCCCCTAGGCCCACATAGATCACAGCGACGTTGTAGGGCGCAACGTAGCTATGGGTCGATAATTCTTTCAGGTGGTCCAGCACCTTTTGCGCTTCGGCCTTATTTCCCGACGCCGCATAGGCATGTCCAAGACCTGACCAAAGCTCCGTATTGCCCTCCAGCGTTAGCCCACGCTGAAACGTTGCGATCGCCTCGGGCAATCTTCCTTTTTGCTCATACGCTCGACCAAGGAAGCAATAGTCGAACCAATAGCCGTGGTCGAGGTCGATGGCAGCGCGGAGTTGCTCAATCGCCTTGTCCCACTGGTGAGTGAAGACAAAAACCGATCCCAGGTTTCCGTTGAGTCCGGTCGAAATTGGATCGATTCGCAGAGCCCGCTCGGCTTCTGCGACGGCCGCGTCGTTTCGCCGCATCGGGGGCAAGAACCATGAATAGTATCCGTGAGCATCACCACTGTCGGGTTTCAGTTCAATGGCTCGTTTGAACTCCCTTTCCGACGCCGCCCAATCCCACTCGTACCATTGCTCCTCGATGGCAAGAGCAACGTGCGCTTCAACATCGGTTTCATTCAGCGCTAACGCCTTTTTTGCCGCATCTCTGGCTCTGGGTCCCGCTTGCCTGGGAGTGATGAACCAATCGTCCTGGTTAATGTAGTTCATGGCCAGGGCGCTATAAGCCTCGGCATAGTTTGGATCCTTAGCGATGGCTTGGTTGAGATAGTCGATGCCTTTGTCAAAGCCCTCTTTGGTGAATTTACCCGAGTAATATTCGCCTTTGAGAAACAGTTGGTACGCTTCGGGATTTCCGGTAGAACCTAGCGTCAGTTTTTGCTGCTCGGCCGGGGAAAGCTGGGAGCGCAGCCGCTGAGAAACTTCCTTGGCGATGTCGTTTTGCAGCATAAGCAGATCGGCGACTTTGCGGGAGTATTGCTGGCCCCAAAGCTGTTTGCCGTTGCGAACGTCATCGAGTTCAATGCTAATGCCGAGGTCATCGCCACGCTGTGCCACGCGGCCCGTGAGCACTGCCTGAACGCCAAGCGCGTCGCCCACCTTTTGGAAATCCGCTGACTTCCCCTTGTAATGTAGAGCGACACTGTTCGGAATCACCTTGAGGCTGGGCAGCTTCGCAAGGCTGTTGTTGATGCTTTCGGTGATACCATCGGAGATGTAGTCCGCTTCAGGATCGTTGCTCCGCATGTCCAGCGGGAGCACTGCAATCGAATCGATCCGGCCTGCGTTCGTCCCCCTCCGATACATGGCAGCGGCAGCCGCGACGATCACCACCAAGGCGATTGCTGCAACAGCCACCATCAGGGTATTTCGCCTGATTAACTGTACGACGCTGGAATCACTGCCCGGAGAAGCTCTTTCCAGCGCCTGTTGGAGATCGTTTGCGGTTTGGTAACGCGCATCTGGAGATTTCGCGAGGCACTTCAGCACAATCGCATTCAGCGCCGGGGGCGCATTCAGCGGGGCGGGGTCTCGATAAAGGATTGCTCCCAAGGTTGAAGCCACTGAGTCTCCGCTAAAAGCGCGGCGGCCGACGAACATTTCATACAGCACCGCACCAAACGAGAAAATATCGGACCGTGCATCCATGGCCCTTCCTTGCGCCTGCTCCGGCGACATGTAAGCCGGGCTACCCATGATGGTACCCGGCTGGGTTACTCCCATCGTTTGACTTAAATCGGCGGTTTGGGCCGGGTCAGTGTCTGCGGTTCGTTTGGCCAGCCCAAAATCGAGCAGCTTCACGGTGCCGGTAGTGCTCACTAGAATGTTGGCTGGTTTCAGGTCGCGATGAATAATGCCCTGGGCATGCGCCGCTTGCAAGGCACTGGCGATTTGACCGGCGAGTCGCAAAACTTCGGACGTGGGGAGAGGCTGCTGATCTGGGGAAACCACTGGCGACCCGTCAACATATTCCATGACCAGGTAATTGGGTCCGATGTCGTAAATCTGGCAGATATTGGGATGGTTCAATGCCGCAATGGCTTTGGCTTCACGCTCGAAGCGATCACTGAACTGCGCTGACAAAAACTTGATCGCGACGGAACGATTCAACCGTGAATCTGTGGCTCGATACACCTGGCCCATCCCGCCCGCGCCGATTCTGGATTCCACGCGGTAGGGGCCGAGCAGCGCTCCTGACTCGATTTGAGCCGTGGGCGAGTCGAGCAAGTTTGCTGCCCACTCCCATGCGGGGCGGTCCAGCACCGCCCCGCCCGAGTCACCCTGCGCGAGCAGAATCTCTACGGAGCGTCGAATTTCAGGATCGGATCGCGCCAACAGCGCGGCCCGTTCCTCGCCGGAAACTTCCAGCGCAGCATGATAAAGCTCCTCCATCAGCTGCCAGTTTTCGGGAGTCGTGGCGATGCCCTCAGGTGCATCACCAATTTTACTGTATTCCCGAACTGCGCGAGATGGGGTTCGCGAACTGCGGTGGCTCTTATGGGTTAGCGTCTTAGCGGTAGCTCGGCACTCAAGAATCAGGCCCGAATCTCAAAAGGGCGGCCCGCTAGGGCCGCCCTTTTAATCTTTCAGCATGTTGCTTCCTTCACTGCTTCGGGGCTTGCACAAGAATCCGTGTGGCCGTAATCGTAAACGTGCCCGAGGCGACTACGTTCCCATTTACATCGTAGTAGGCGTAATCGCCTGAACCGCTGTAGGAGTTCCCAGACATCGTTGTAGTTTGGCGCACCTTCCCTAAGCCCGTCGGATTGCCGTTGGCGTCA
>DATBZX010000217.1:0-12533 GCA_036512955.1 Terriglobales bacterium | reverse complement strand
GTCGCGGTAGGAAATCCAGATGCTTTCCCGATCCAGGTCCACCTCGCGGGACGCGGGCTGGCCGGCCTTTTCCTCGGGACGGGTTCCGGGAAAGAGCGGCCGGTGCAGCAGCGCCAGTGCCGGTTTCCCCGATGGATTCGGAACGGCGACCGGGAAGACGCTGGCATCCTTATCGTCAATGCCGTCGAACTCAATGCCGTCATACGGCCGGAAGGTAGCCAGCCCCATGCGCTGCCAGTGGAACAGGTCCTCCGATTTGGCGAAGGCGATGCGCGGGCCATTGGGCGAAAACGCCGTGTAAGACATCACGTAGTGCCCAAGCGGTTCTACGAACGTGACCCGCGGATCCTCGCAGCCGCCACTGCCGTCGGGCCAAAGCTCATAATCGGCTTCCGGCTCCAGCGCGATGCCGAGCCGCTCGACGCCTGCCGGATCGCCGGCTTCATTAAACCGTACGCGTGCAATGCCGATGCGCGAGTAATTTCCCCGCGCAACCAGCCGCGGGAAGAGGTAAAGCTCTCCATCAGGGCCACGAACGGCAGCCGGATTCAGAACGCCTTCGATCTCCTGGGGATTACCAGGCTCCGGCTCCATCACCAGCCCCAGGCGCTGCAACTTGAATCCACTCATCAAATCCCTCACCAGGTCACTCTTGCTGATCGTGATTCAAACAAGCGATGATTGCTTCGGTAACCCGTTTCGTCTCATTGGGACCTCGAACTGGAATGGAAACAACGCCGGCTTGTTCAGCCGGGTAGTCGTTCCCTCCCACGAACAAGGCATCACCTATGAAAATCATCTCTCTCAATGAGATGCCAAGGCGGTCTCGCAGCTTTCTGATTCCGTAGGCTTTGTCGATGCCAGGTTTGGTGACATCAATGGATGTCGCACCACCCAGGCGGACGGAAAACTCGGGAATAAAAGTGTCAAGAATCGCTTTGATCTTCTTCCGCTTGGTGTAATCAGGGTCCCATTTGTTCTTTTCTACCAACGGGGCCTGCTGGCCCAATGCGGAAAATGTTACCTGGCTTCCACGGTCTTCAATTTGCTCTCCCCAGACCTTTTCGATCTTGAAGCCTGCAACTCCGATCGCCTTCTTAAGAGAACTTAGGATTTTGTCCCTTTCACCCGTAGTGAAATCTTCTGAATAGATTCGTTTCCAATCTGCCGAGTCGTATCGGTAGAACTTTGTTCCACAGGTAGGAAGAAGGGATAGATTCGCCAAGCGTTCGTCATGGGGAAGATTGGAGAGCAGTTGTTTCTCAAACTGTGGCCAATCGCCTCCGGAAATCACGGCCACTTTGACGATTGCGAGAAGGTCATGCAGCAGTCCCGACATTTCGGCATCAAGAGGCGATTTACTTTCGGCAAGCGTGCCGTCCAGATCAAACACGATTAGCTTTTTCACTATGCTTCCAGCCTCAGAATTCTTCTGGCCTCAATGAAAGTCCCGCTGTTGTCCGGTTGTCCCCGGCTGTAAATCACTCCGGTAGCGCAATCTCTAACAAGTTGACGGCACTGTGCGGTCGAAAAGCACATTCTCCGATCGCCGCCGGCAAGAGCCATACATCGCCTTTCCCGACGGCATAAGCGGCGCCTCCGTGCTCGACGTTTCCTGCACCCTCGATGCATACCAGTACGCGCGGCTCACCCGCGGCGCCGACGGTAAATGGCAACTCTCCGCGCAGGCGCCATAACTCGAAATGTTCACACTCAAACAGCCTCTCGCGTACCACCGGTGCCGTCTCCTCAACCAAAGGCGTAACGAGACCGACCGCACCTTTTGCAAAGTCGATGCAGGCAATTGCCTGGTCGACTTGGAGTGCCCGCGGCTGACCTGTCTTGGCGTCAACATGGCCCCAGTCATACAGGCGGAATGTCACGTCGCTGTTCTGCTGAATCTCGAACACGACGACATTGCCGCCCAAAGAGTGAACCGTTCCGGCCGGCAGGAAGACGGCGTCGCCGGGCTTCGGGGTGAAGCACGCGAGGTCGTCCGCCACCGTGCCGTTCGCAAGCGCCCGCCGCAGTTTGTCCGCAGTGGTGCCTGGCTTCAGGCCCGCATAGATGCGGCTTTGTGTCCCAGCTTCCAGCACGACCCATGCTTCGGTCTTCGCCGTTTCGTTCGCAGGCAATAGATTCGTGTTCGCTTTTGTGGGGTGCACTTGGACGGAGAGCATTGCAGTTGCATCGAGGAACTTCAGCAGCAGTGGAAATCGGGGGAAACGCCCGGCCAACTTCCCTAGCATTTGCTCGGGAAACTGCTCCAGCAATTGACCGATAGTCCGACCTTTGAGCGGCCCACCGGCAACCTGGCTTTGATGATCACTGCGATCGCTAAGTAGCCACGCTTCGCCGATAGGGCCGTCGCCCGGCAGCGGTGCATTGAGCAAACCGGTCAAATGCCGGCCGCCCCAAAGCCGATACTGATAGATCGGTTCGAAGCGCAGCGGATAAAGAGGTAATTGGTCCATTGTGTCTTTACTTTGCATTCATCCATCGCCGGCAGGCCCTTGTCGTCGGCGACCAGCGTTCCCGCAGCGTCCCAAGCTATTACACAATCATTTGCCCGTGCCCCACTTCCAGTTCCGTATCTCCGGCATGTCTTCGCCGTGCTTGTCGATGTATTGCTTGTGCTCGATGAGCTTGTCCTTGAGTTGCTGCTTCAGGTAGATCCCTTTCTCGCCGGTCCGCGGAACGCGGTCGATGGCGTCCATCACGAGATGGAAGCGGTCCAGATCGTTGAGCACCGTCATGTCGAAGGGCGTAGTGATGGTGCCCTCTTCCTTGTAGCCGCGAACGTGGATGTTGTCATGGTTCGTGCGGCGATAGGTCAGCCGGTGGATCAGCCACGGGTAGCCATGGAAGGCGAAGATGAGCGGCTTGTCCTTGGTGAAGAGCTCGTCGAAATCGGTGTCGCTCAACCCGTGCGGATGCTCGGACTGCGGCTCCAGCTTCATGAGGTCGACAACGTTGACCACCCTGATTTTCAGCTCGGGCAGGCGCTCACGCATGATGGAGACGGCGGCGAGCGTCTCCAGCGTGGGCACGTCGCCACAGCAGGCCATGACCACGTCGGGCGCAACGCCCTGGTCGTTGCTGGCCCACTGCCAGATGCCGACGCCCTCGGTGCAGTGCTTGACGGCGGCGTCCATGGTCAGCCACTGCGGGGCCGGGTGTTTGCCCGCGATCACGACGTTGACGTAATGCCGGCTGCGCAGGCAGTGGTCCATCACCGACAGCAGGCAGTTTGCATCCGGCGGAAGGTAAACCCGCACGACCTCGGCCTTCTTGTTCACGACGTGATCGATGAAACCGGGGTCCTGGTGGGTGAAGCCGTTGTGGTCCTGGCGCCAGACATGCGAGGCCAGCAGGTAATTTAACGAGGCTATCTTCCGCCGCCACGGAAGGTGGGCCGTGACTTTCAGCCACTTGGCATGCTGGTTGAACATCGAATCGATGATGTGGATGAACGCCTCGTAGCAGTTGAACACCCCATGGCGCCCGGTTAGCAGGTAGCCCTCGAGCCAGCCCTCGCATTGGTGCTCGCTGAGCATTTCCATCACCCGTCCGGTGGGCGCGAGAAATTCGTCGTTCGGCACGGTCGCGGCGTCCCATTGCCGCTGGGTTGCTTCGAAGACCGCCTCCAGTCCGTTGGAGAGCGTCTCGTCAGGGCCGAAGATCCGAAAATTATGTTGCTTTCGGTTGAGCTTCTCCACGTCGCGCAGAAATCGCCCGAGCACATGCGTGTCGCCGATGCCGCGCACGCCCGGCGCGGGCACGTCCTCCGCGTAGTTACGGAAATCCGGCATCCGTAGGTCGCGGAGGAGTTTGCCGCCGTTGGCGTGGGGATTCGCGCCCATCCGCCGATCGCCCTTGGGCGCCAGTTCGGCCAATTCCGGAATGAGTCGGCCATTCTCATCGAATAGTTCTTCTGCCTTGTAGCTCTTCATCCAGCCTTCAAGCTGCTGGAGATGATCGGGATGCTCGGAGTCCACCAGGATGGGCACCTGGTGCGCCCGGAATGTGCCCTCGATTTGCACGCCATCGACAACTTTCGGTCCCGTCCAGCCCTTGGGCGACTTGAGAACGATCATCGGCCAGCGCGGACGCGCGATGTTGCCGTGGACGCGGGCGTCCTGCTGGATTTTCTGGATCTGCTCCACGGCAGTGTCGAGCGTCGCCGCCATTGCCTCATGCATCAGCGCCGGCTCGTGACCCTCGACGAAGATGGGCGTCCACCCGTAGCCGCGGAGCAAATGTTCCAACTCCTCGTGCTCGATACGGGCCAGGATGGTCGGGTTGGAAATCTTGTAACCGTTGAGGTGCAGGATCGGCAGCACCGCGCCGTCGGTGGCCGGATCGAGGAACTTGTTGGAATGCCAGGCCGTGGCCAACGGTCCGGTTTCCGCCTCCCCGTCGCCGACGACGCAGGCGACGATGAGTTCGGGATTGTCAAACACCGCCCCGAACGAATGGCTGAGCGAATAGCCCAACTCGCCGCCCTCGTGGATCGAGCCCGGGCACTCCGGCGATGCGTGGCTGGGAATGCCTCCGGGAAATGAAAACTGGAGGAACAGCTTCCGCAGCCCGGCCTCATCCTGGCTGATGTTGGGATAAATCTCGCTGTAAGTGCCCTCAAGATACGTGTTGCCCACCACGGCCGGGCCGCCGTGCCCGGGGCCGGAGACGTAAATCATGTTGAGGTCATACTTCTTGATGACCCGGTTCAAGTGCACATAAATGAAGTTTTGCCCCGGGGTTGTACCCCAGTGTCCCAGCAACATGTGCTTCACATCCGCGAGCGCCAACGGGCGCTTCAGCAGCGGGTTGTCGTAAAGATAAATCTGGCCGACCGACAGATAGTTGGCGGCGCGCCAGTAGGCATCCATCTTGCGGAGCAGATCCGGAGAAAGAGTTTTAGTCGTCATGGTTCAATGCTCCTTTTGTCCGCGAAGGCCGGGAACGCGGCAAACCGCCCTGGCTTTCGTGCGTTCCCGTTCTTCGGAAGCGTGGTCATTTCTGGGCTACTGGCTCAGGCTCGGCCTTGGCTTCAGGCTTAGGTTCGGCCTTGGCTTCAGGCTTAGGTTCGGCCTTGGATTCAGGCTTAGGTTCGGTCTTGGCTTCCGACTTAGGTTCGGCCTTCAGTCTCAGCAGGCGCGCGTTGACAGCCACGATCACCGTGCTTGCCGACATCAGCACGGCACCCAGAGCGGGAGTGAGCAGCACGCCCCACGAATAAAGCACTCCGGCCGCCAGCGGTATGGCGACGACGTTATAGCCCGTGGCCCAGAGAAGGTTCTGCACCATCTTTCGATAGGTGGCGCGGGAAAGCTTCAGGATGGCCACGACGTCAAGTGGATTGCTTCGTACCAGGATCACGTCGGCGGTTTCCACCGCCACATCCGAGCCCGCTCCAATGGCGATGCCCAAGTCAGCCTGCGCCAGCGCCGGGGCGTCGTTCACTCCATCGCCGGTCATGGCCACCAACACGCCCCGGGATTGAACTTCTTTCACTTTGGCGGCTTTGTCCTGGGGCAGGACTTCGGCGAAGTATTCATCCAGTCCGATCTGGTCCGAGACCCATTTGGCCGTCGCTTTGTTATCGCCGGTGAGCATCATGCAGCGGATGTTCAACGCCTTCAGGGCAGCGATGGCCTGCTTCGCCTCGGGCCGGACGATGTCGGCCAGGGCCATCGCTCCTTTCACCTTCCCGTCAACTATGACAAACACGACCGTCTTGCCTTGGGCTTGCAGCGGCTCGACCCTCTGGTCGGTGAAACCGATGTTCTGTTCGCGCAAGAAGCCGGGGCTGACTACCTTGACCTCTTTGCCTTCGACCCGGCCTTCGGCGCCTTTGCCCGGGATGCTCTTGAAATTTTCGACGGGCAGCTTCTGTTCCGAAGCAGCGGCGATGGCCTTGGCGATGGGGTGTTCGGAATTCGCGTCCACGGAGGCCGCGTACTTGCGCAGCGTTTCTTCGTCGATGTCCTGCGCAAGCACCAGTGTGTCGGTCACGCCAAAGCGGCCCTCGGTTAGCGTTCCGGTCTTGTCAAAAATGATGGCCTGTAGTTTTCGGGCGCCTTCGAAGGAAACGCGATTACGAATGAGGAGGCCGTTTTTCGCGGCCAGCGCCGTGGAGACGGCGACCACCAGCGGCACGGCAAGACCCAGGGCATGCGGGCAGGCGATAACCATCACGGTAACGGTGCGTTCGATGGCGAACGCGAAGTTCTTGCCCATGAAAACCAGCCAGACGATCAGGGTGATGACGCCGCTACCCAAGGCAACAATCGTGAGCGCCAGCGCCGCCTTGTCGGCGAGGTCCTGGGTCTTTGATTTGCTTTCCTGGGCCTGCTTGACCAGATCGATGACCTGCGACAGGAACGAATCCTTGCCGGTGCCCTTGACTTCGATGGTCAGCGAGCCTTCGCCGTTGATGGAGCCGCCAATGACCTTGCCGCCGTTCTTTTTGGTGACCGGGGATGATTCCCCGGTAAGCATCGCCTCATTGACCGAGCTTTCGCCCGCCACGATGACACCATCCGCGGGAACCTTCTCGCCTGGCTTGATCAGGACTTTGTCATTCACCGCCAGTTCGCCGAGAGGCACATCCTTCACGCTGCCGTCGGGCATGAGCTTGTGGGCATCGGAGGGCATCAGTTTGGCCAGCTCCTCCAGGGCCCGCGAAGCGCCCATTACCGACTTCATTTCAATCCAGTGCCCGAGCAACATGATGTCGATGAGGGACGCCAACTCCCAGAAGAACATCTTGCCGGTCAGCCCGAACACCACGGCGCTGCTGTATAGATACGCCGTGGCGATGGCGACTGAAATGAGCGTCATCATCCCGGGCCGGCGGGATTTCACTTCTCCGAAAAATCCCTTGAGAAACGGCCAGCCGCCATACCAGAAGACCGCGGAAGATAGGCCGAACAGGACATAGGTATCGCCCGGGAAATGGATGGCTTCCCGCAGTCCCGTCAGCGTTTGCAGCATCGGCGAGAGGACGAGAATCGGCAGGGTTACAATCAGCGAGATCCAAAAGCGCTTCCGGAAATCCGCCGCCATGTGAGCATGGTGGTCCGCTCCGGCGTGCGGCATCTTCGATTCGGCTTCCAGCCAGTTCTGCACTTCGTGCCCTTGCGGACGGCCTTCCTTCACGTAGATGTCGTATGCCTTCTTGGCCACCTCGTCATGCGCCGGCTTAGTCTCGGGCTTTTTTGCGGGGGCGTGTTCGTGTTCCTTCATAGGGGCAACTCCTGTCATTTCTCTATGGTTCCTTCATCCACCCAGGGCGTCCGCACTGCGCGATGCTGGCAGGTCCACAATGGCAACCCACACAGCCGGGCGCGATGATGACGAGGGACCGAACGATCGGGGCGTGCAGCGCCGGCCAATCAGCCGGATGCCGCCTCCTTCATGATTTTCACGATCGTGTCCTCCACTTCCTGGGCCACCCCTTCCAGTTGCGGCGACTTGAACAGCGCCAGGAGAGTGGTCGGCTTCAACGTAGCCAGGACGGTCTTACCGCCCTCCTCGTAAATGGAGATCCGGCATGGCAGTGCGGTGGAGACGCTCATGTTCTGGTCGAGGACCTTTTTCGCTTGTTGCGGCTGACAGACCTCGAAGATCAGGCATTCACGTCCGAACTCCACGCCCTTCTTCTCCATGGTCTCCTTGAGGTTGTGCACCTGCATCACGCCAAAGTGATTGGCCAGGACGGCAGCCTGCAAGGCCGTCGCAGCTTCACTCACGCTTTTGTCGGTGGATAATTTCACCAGCATAAGATTCCTTTCATGGTCAACGGCCCACTTCACACGTGAGTTGTGAACTCACGATTATTTCTTGGACACCTTGTTAATTAAGACGACGAGCAGGACCACCACCAGTACGCCGATCACCGTCCAAAACCACATCCCTCCGCCCATCCCGCCATTCATCCATCCTTGATTCATCATTAGGCTCCTTTCGTTGCGTCCTTTTCTCTAGCCATGCCAAGGCCGAGAATCCGGCAAACCGTCTTGGCTATCATCCATTCCTCGTCCGTATGAATGACGCGGACCGCAACCCGGCTGGACGCCGCGGAAATCACGCCCTCATTCGTCGCGTTTCGCTTCGCTTCAAGTTCGATGCCAAGGAATCCCAACCCATCGCAGATCCGGGCGCGGACCGCGGGCGCGTTCTCTCCGATGCCACCAGCGAACACCAGCGTGTCCAGTCCGCCCAACGCCGCCGCAAATGCGCCGATCCATTTCTTTACTTGATAGCAAAACAGCGCGACCGCTTCAGCCGCCCGCACGTCCTGTGTCTCGTGCTCCAGCAAGTCGCGCATGTCGGAACTGGTCTCCGACACGCCGAGCAATCCGGACTGGAAATTGACCAGTTCGTTGAATTGCTTCGCACTCATTTTTTCGGTGCGCGCCAGGTACCAGACCAGCCCGGGATCGAGATCGCCGGAGCGGGTGCTCATCGGCACCCCGGAGTTCGGGGTAAAACTCATGCTTGTGTCCACGGATTTGCCGTCCCGCACTGCCGCCAGGCTCGCGCCGTTGCCGAGGTGGGCGAGGATGACGCGACCCGTCGTTGCCGCCGGGTCGCCCAAGCGCGCCAGTTCTTCCATCAGGTACGCATACGACAACCCGTGAAACCCGTACCGGCGCACCCCCTGCGCTTCGTAGCGGCGCGGGATCGGTAGTAGCTGCGCCACCCGCGGCAGGTCGTGGTGAAAAGCCGTGTCGAAACACGCCACTTGGGGCAGGGCAGGAAATCGTTGATGAAACGCCTCGGTCAACAGGATCTCCTCCGGCAGATGCTCAGGATCGAATGGACTGAGCTGGTGCAACTCCTCAATCATTTCCGTGGTGATTCGCTGCGGCTTGCTGTATTTCGGCCCGCCGTGCACCACGCGATGCCCCACTGCGGTCAATCCGTCATGCCCGCTGCGCTCCTCGATCCAATCCATCAGGGTGCCTACCGCCACCGTATGATCCGGCGTCGTCACGGACCGCGAAAAGTTGTCCGCCTGGCTCAAGCCTTTCACCCGCAGGGTGGCCTCTAGCAGTCCAATCCGCTCAATCCCGCCCTCCAGAATCCGCCGGAGCGAGTCACCGGCCTCGAAGAGGGCGAACTTGATACTCGACGAGCCGCCATTGATCGTCAGGATTCGTGGGTTAGCTGGTTTCACGGATGACTCCTCCGTCATTCCGGAATCCGAACGAAGCCAATCGCGCGCACGTGGACTTGTAATCGGTGTGGAGAATGCTTCGAATTCCCAAACCTTCCGCGATCTGCACGAACATCGGGGTGTTTTCGATATAGACCGCCCGCCCGGCTTGCACCTGGGCGATGTCCAGCGCACACCGAAAAATGTCCGCGTCGGGCTTCCGGACATGGACGAAGCTGGAGGAAATAAAAGCATCTACAAACTTGCCCAGCTTGAACTTTCGAATCCGATACTCATTCAGCTCGCGGGCTTCGTTGCTGACCACGGCGATCTTCAATCCGTACTTTGCTTTGAGCCTGCGCACCAGCTCGATCATGTCCGGATAAGGTTTCGATTGCGCGAACATGAAGTGCCGAAACTGAGCCCGGGTGAACGGTCGCTTTTGGTAGAAGACCACACAACTCAAGTATTCTTCCAGCGTGAGCTTTCCCTCCTCGAAGGTTTCAAAAGTCAGGTGATGCCGATCCTCCATCTCGGCCGACTCGAGTTTGAAGTTCGTCGCTGCCCGTTTGCGGGCTTGATGATCCCACCCGTCGCTGAGCAAGACTCCGCCAATATCCAGAAACACGCAGGTGATTACTGGCGCTTTCTTCATCGTCATCTCTCCCGTCGATCGGATCGTCGCTGCCTAAGGATTTGGCGCCTTCCAATGGCCGGGCTTCTGGTTCTTGACGGCCGCGGCAGTCATCAAAAAGATTCCAGCGGGGCGGTATTCTGAGCAGCCAGCTTTCTAAACAGGTCGGTACCGATTGATTTCCTTGAAGATTTGATAGGCCATCTTCTGCAGTCCATCTTCCCCGATCAGACGCCGAATCTCGCCGCTACTGCTTGCTCTCTATCAAGGTTTCTTCCACCTCGCTCGCCTGATGATCACTTTGAGGTATTCATGCAACCAGCTCTAGGCACTTAATAGTCGGCTGCTAGCGCGCTCCTCGGCAACTGGGAGGGGGAACGCTACGCGGGCAGGCGGCATGCGATTGGCGCGAGCCCGTACGAAGACACGCAAATAGGACCGCGCTACCTGGTCCCAGACCATGTGGCGTGCATAGAGGTAAGCCCTTTTGCGCATCGCCTGGCGGGCCGCATCGTCGTCCAAAAGTTGAATTGCCGCATCGGCAATAGCGGCTGGGTCCTCGAAGGGAACCAGCACCCCGCGCCCATCGTCCAGAAGTTCAGCGGCGTGCCAGTACGGGGTCGAGATGATCGCCTTCCCGGCGCCCAAGGCATACGCGAGTGTTCCGGACACGGCCTGTGTCTCGTAGCGGTACGGCGTGACGTAAATATCGGCCGAACCAACCAGTGCAACCATTTCTTGAGGGCTGACGAACCGGTTGTGGAAGGCGACGTTCTCCTCAACTCCCAGCTCCTTGGCAAAGGCCTGCAACTGGAGCCGATATCGATCACCCTCGCGGCGTCTGACATGCGGGTGGGTAGCGCCCGCGATCAGGTAGACGACGTTCGGGTGCCGAGACAGGATGCGCGGCAGGGCCCGAATCACGCTTTCGAATCCCTTGTTGGATGACAACAAGCCGAACGTGAGTAATACAGTCTTTCCTTGGATTGCAAACGGCCCTTTATAGGAAGCCGGTTCGGCAAAGGACAAGTCCGGGATGCCATGAGGAATTAAGTCGATCTTTTCGAGTGGAACTCTAAATATGTCTTGCAGAAATTTTGAAGAGTGCTCGCTCATAACAATCAGACGGTCCGATTGCGCGGCGATTTCCTGCAGAACAACGAGTTGGTCGACGTCCGGCTCACGAAGGACCGTATGCAGGGTTGTCACCACTGGCATTTTGAGGTGCTGTAGCAGCCGCAAGACATGGCTGCCGGCCTTCCCTCCAAAGATCCCGTACTCGTGCTGCAAACACACCAGATCAACATTGCTGGAATTAAGAAAGTCGGCGGCTGCTTGATAGGACGAGAGGTCGCCCTCGGTGAGCTCGAATCGCACCCGCGCCGGGTAGCTATACCGCGATTGCGGGTCATTCACGGCTACCACCATAACTTCAGCGGCCCCGTACTCAGCGGCAAAAGCATCACACAAATCCGTCGTGAAAGTCGCAATTCCACATTGTCGAGGAAGGTGGTTGCCGATGACCGCCACCCGCCCTGGAAGCGCCACGCCAACCTCCTGTGCCCATTCCGAGCACCCGAATGCGAATCTCATCCAACGTCTGCGAGAGAACTGCTGCGCGCAAACGGATGAGAGAGCCAATTTGATGGGCCGGGCGCACGCTAGAACACGCGGCGGTCGGATGAATGCGCCGGCTTTCTTGCTTCGGTCGCATTCGTAGTGCACGAAACGCTCCTGATGCTAGCGCGTCAGGATGAAGCCGTCTGAGCAATACTGCTCAAGTGTCAGCGATAAGGGCGGCGGACGAGAACGCCGTCGCGTCTCGGCCTATTCTGTTTCCCACTGACTTCGGAGAAGCTTCGCCTCGAAACCGTAGCTTGAATGTCAGAACCGACCGGTCTTACTTTCGATGACGGGGAACAGTGATCGGTAGGGAGACTTGCTATTCCGGAGAATAAGAAGGAGAAGAAGAGGAAGAACAGGCGGCTGCGGCGCGCGCCAACCCACGGTGGGTTTCGAGGGCGATTCCACGGCCTGCGGACGATTCGCGGGTCGCAATAGCCATATCGTTCATCATAGCGCTGCTGAGCTTGCGTGCCCGGACGATGCCGCGTAGATCGCCTTAGGTGAACCGCGCCCGTTGTGGCCATGGGCTGGTCTGTTTACTATTGCTCACATCAGAGGCCAAACGGCTCCAGGGCAAGGGACGATTTGTTGCCATCTCGGGAGATGGCATTAGTGACGCACCAGCATTGGCCAAGGCGCAGGCCGGATTGCCATGGGGACCGGAACCTTTCATGGGCACCACTCCGGCGCTCTCCATCCCAACATCTAGCGATTGCCGCGCGCAGCGAATACATTGTAGAGCGGCACCCATATTAGCGCCACGTACCAGCCATAGCCGTAGCTTTCAATTGTCCCCAGAAAGAAACTCTTCCAACTAATCCACTGAAACCCAGGGAGCAGGTTTTGCCACGACCGATACATCGCGTGTGCCGGGAACAGCAGATCGAAGCCGACACACACGACAAACGTTATCGCCAGGAACAAGCTGGTCGCCCGCGGCAGCTAATCCGCCAATGGCAAAGCAGAGAATGAGGCTTTCGACGTCCAAGCCGGTGCGATGCGCGAGATCGAACAAGCTCGGCGGGTTCCAGTACGCAGGCACGAACAAAAGCTCGGTCAAACCAAACGGCGCCGTGAGCGCACTGGCCCAGAGCATGCGCCGCCGTA
>DATBZX010000216.1:0-4677 GCA_036512955.1 Terriglobales bacterium | reverse complement strand
GTTGCGACGCGACGTGACCACGGTAACGCCGGTTGCGAAATGACCCATCACGCGCCGCAGTTCGTTCTGTTCGATTGCCATCCAAATCTCTCTGCGCGCGGATGCTATCAGACGATTTTGCCGACCGTCAAAGGCGATAGCCCGGCAGATTGACCTGCGTGGTCAAAAAAAGACGTTTCCGCGCGACCGGGCTGGATGAGGGAATCAAAGTTCACCTTCAAACGCGCGATGCAGAAGGGACTGAAATAAATCGTCCGAGCGTTGGCGGCGGGCGGCTTGTGCGGATTCGAGTTCGCGGATATCGATCACCCGTTGGGCGAACTCCTTTTGCAGCGGCAGCGGGGGAAGCGGCACATTAATACGAGAAAGTGCGTCGAGTCCGAGAGTTCTGTTACGACCTGCTCCGCCGGGCGAAGCCTCTCCAATTTTTTCAAGGCCCTCCGCTGTCAAGAAATAGAAGGAGAGAAAATCACTGGTTGCGACCTCAGCTTTCGGTACGCACGCAATGAAGCGATGGGATCCGAAGCGCCCGCTGTCTTCACGTTTGACCACCGCAATGGCACCCTCCCAAGCAAAAACATTGCTGAACAGCAGGTCGCCCGGCTCAATTCGATATATCCGCTTACCACCGACTTCGACCCCGGAGAGCGACGGCTTATGAAACGTACCTTTACCGAAGGAACGAATCCCGAGCTCTGGGTAGTTGGCTAGAAGATCGACCTGTACTGGGCGACGAACAATCGGAGCGACTTCGCCCAGCCGCACAGAGGGCCAGCCTTTCGACCGCGAGTTGCCAAACATTTCGTGGAAGAGAGCGGGGATGAGGACGGCGGTGCGGCGGTCAGCTTGCCCGCGCAACTTCCGCAACTCGTCCGCTTCGTCCAGCAGCTTCACAAGCCGGCCCTGCTCCGGCAACGGCGGCACAGGAATCGGAAAGTTCTTGAGAAAATCCACAGGCACACGCTGTTGGCCTGCGGTTCCGGTGAAGTTGGCTTCAGCAGCCGAGCGGAACGATGGCTGACGAATGAAGGCAAACACCCATTGCGGAAGCAAGCCTTCCGTCGGACGCAGTACGTGAAATTCAGTGGAGCCGAAACCAAGCCCCCCGCGCAGGCCACGAGCAATGGCGGCTTTGCCGTTCTGCATGCAAGGCGTGATTTTAGCGAAGAGAACGTCGTTTTCTCGAAACGGGGTGTAGCCTTTGGCAACTTGGCTGTATTCGCGGAGTTCGGGCCGGGCGATGCTACCACTTAGTTCATCGACTGCTGCCATCGGGACAAACGTGACATCGGTGTTTGTGCCAGGAATTTCCGAAGCTACGAGCTTTGGATTGATGGCGCAGACTTCGCCCAATGGTTTTGTCGGCCAGCGTTTCATTTATTTTCGCCGAGTTGGGCTAGCAGCGCTGTGCCGCGTCGGATGATTTCGTTTTCCAGCGTGAGCACGTCGCCAAGAATGTCGGCGGGCTTGTCGTGGGTCACGGCTTCCGCGGTCATGGGCTTGTAGCGGCCGGCCGCGAGGCTCCAGTCGTTCTCGCGAATCTTTTCAATCGGCACGCGGTAGCTGTTCGCTCCTTCTTCGCGATTGGGCCACTTGGCGAGTACGTCGGGGATATCGTTGGCGTCAATCGGCGCGCGTGTGTCGCTGAAGCTGAAGCCATCCGCCGTCAGGTCGTAAAACCACACGCTGGCCGTCGGTTTGCCTTTCTGGAAGATGAGCGCTGCTGTGCCAACGCCCGAGTAGGGTTTGAACACACCGCTGGGCAGGCTGATCACGGCTTGCAGGTCGCACTGTGTGAGGAGCAGTTCGCGCAACGACGTCGCGGCTTTGGTGGAGCCGAAGAGCACGCCGCTAGGCACGATGACACCGGCGCGCCCGTTCGGAGCGAGGTGGTCAATGAACCATTTCAGGAAGAGCAGTTCAGTAGCACGCGTGTTCAGTTTGTAATTGAGGTCCCCCAAGATGCTTTCGTCTTGCACTTTCCCAGCGAACGGCGGGTTGGCGACAATGCAGTCGAACATCTTGCCCGGATATGCACCGCCGAATCCCGTAGTGAGCGGGTTCAACATTGACACTTGAGCCTTTTCCAGTTGATGCAGGTACAGGTTGAGGATGCTGATTTTCACCATGTTGGCGTCGTTGTCGAAGCCGGTGAACGCCTGTTCTTCGAGGAACTTCCACTGCGCAGGCTTCAGCATCGCGCCATCCACAAGCCCGCGCCGGAGATCGGCGGGTTTGGTGTGCTGGCGGAGAATGTGCGTGAAGGTGGAAATGAGGAAACCCGCCGTGCCGCATGCGGGATCGCAGATGCGCTGGCTGGGCTTTGGGTTCACGAGCGCCACGATCAGATCAATGATGTGGCGTGGGGTGCGGAACTGGCCATTTGTGCCGGAAGCCGAGAGCTTGCTTAGTAGGTACTCATACATGTCCCCTTTCAGGTCACGACCGTCGTGAGCGGACAAATCCAATTGGTGGATGCCTTGAATGACCGCGCGGAGTGTGGGGCGGTCGTAAATCTTGAGCGTCGCGCGGCTGAAGAGGAGTTTGCCGGTTTCGCTCAGTCGGGGAAGTTCGTGGAAGCTTTCGATGGCATCGCGGACAGCGTTAAAGAGATTGTCACCGGTCAGCGTAACGAAGTTGCCCCAAGCATACCGCGACCATTTGCCCGAAAAAATGCGCTCGTACTTTTTATCCAGGCCTGCGAGGAGTTCATCTTTTTCCGTCAGCAGACGCAGAAAAAGCAGATATGAAATCTGCTCGATGGAATCCATGGGGTTGTTGACGCCCCCGGCATAGAGGATGTCCATGAGCTGATCCACTTTTTGGCGCAGCCCGGAGGAGAAGAAATTGAACGGGGTGGCCAAGGTTTGGGCGGCAACAGATTCTGCCACACCAGCGGTTGAGCGCATTTATTCTCCTATCGCTTCGACGGCAATTGACGATTGGCGGGCGAGTGTTGATTGCCGGAGGGCTTCGAACACTTCGTCGCGGTTTTCGAATCCAGCGAGTGCGGCGAGTCCGCCGAGTTGGTTGAATTGACTCCCGGTAAAAACTGTTACATCGCCATCCATGAACCGATGCAGGGCATCCGGGTCTTCAATTAGAAGCTGCGCGGTAGCGTCAAGCCACTTCTGTTCGTTGTACCGAAGGTTAAATCGCGCGGCGATGGAATCAACAGTGTCGCTGACAATCTTCTCGCGAGTCGGCAGCGGGTGACGGCCCACGGCGTTGTACACGAAAGCTGGCGTTGTTGCGGGTACACCGTAGGACAGAACAAGCTTATCCGGTGAATAGAACATCTCCGGTCGATGATAGAACCTCTCGTTGACGATGGTCTCCACGGCGTCGTCGTCGTCGGCTTCCACGGCGGCTGCGAGGTCCGGGGTGCTTTCGACAAACTCTTTGATGTCACGCTCATAGCAGCCACGGAACGTCATCCGGTCCACCTTTTCACCGTTGGGGCCGACGATTCGGACCTCCTGACTGACGAATGTGTCAGTGCCTTGCCAGACGGGAATCGTCTTTGGTGGAGGCGGCGGCTTCTGACCCGATTGCCCTTGCTCGCTCGTCCCTTGCTGGTCTCCACCGGAGGACTGCGAAGTCGTTGATTCTGCCTGTTTTCTGAAGATGGGCAATTTCAGTGGCAAAGAATAGTCGTACTTCTCTTCGAAATATTCGGCGACGGCGCAGAAATCGAGCATATAGAAGCACGTCTTTGGGTATTCGGTGTGGCCCACGGCGAAAGTGTATAAGCGCGTGCCGCGTCCCTTAATCTGGATGTATTCGGTGGGCGAAAAAATGGGCCGCATGATGCCGATGTTGAGCAACTCGGGGCAGTTGTAACCAGTAGAGAGCATGTCCACGGAGACGGCGATGCGCTCCGAGCGTTTACCGTCTCGAAACTCTTTTGCGAATGACGATGCCTCCGGGATGCGCGAAGTAATCGTCAGAGCGATGCCCGGCTGCAATTCGTTCAGAGTTTTGGTCAGGTTGGTCGCGTGGGTCTGGTTTACGGCGAAGATGATGGACCTGCCGATTTTGCCGGTCGGGTCTTTTTGGGCTTGTGCCAAAAAGGCTTCGCACATGATGCGGTTGCGAGCCGGAGTGAAAATCTTCTTTTCCAGGTCTTGGATTTTGAAGTTCTCCTCCTGCTCGTTCACGAAAACCGCCCAACCGGAATCGGCCAGCGCCTTCGTGGTGATGTCAGAACGAAGGTCAAAAATCTTCGGGAGACAAAGGAAGGGCCCTTCAGGGTCTTTGACCGCGTCAATGATGTCATAGCGGAATGTCGGAAAACCCGGCTTGCAGCCGAAATAATTGTAGGTGTCGCGCAGTTGGCGCGCTTCGAGTGCGCGCGGATTGTCCTTGCCAAGTTGTTCGATGTCGATGTTCTTGAGATACGCCTTGGGGGTGGCGGTGAGGCCAACGCGGGTCGCCTGAAAGAATTGGACAACTTCTCGGGCATCGCCGTAGATCGAGCGGTGTGCCTCGTCGTTGATGACCAGATCGAAGTAGAAGGGTGTGAACTCTTCGCGGTAGTGGCGATCAGTCATGAGAGAAATCGCAGATTGACGCTACTTTACAATTGACCTGGACCCCAAGCGTCCCCAAAATAGACAATGTGACCGCGATGCTGGAGCTTTGCTGAAGTTGATGGGCCGGATGGTTGGATCGATC
>DATBZX010000215.1:0-22834 GCA_036512955.1 Terriglobales bacterium | reverse complement strand
GCGGCCGCGCGCGGGGACCTTCATGCCGATGATGCCCATCTGTTTATCCACCGCCAGCGGCAGCAGTTGCTCGGAGAAGCTGAAGTGATGCGGATCGGCCGCGTTGACCGCCATCAGAATGGTGTCGAAGGGATAGCGATGGATCGCCTCGATCAGCGGCTCAGGCCGGAAGTGCCCCGTGATACCGAGGAAGCGAACCATCTTCTGATCGCGCGCCTCGAGCAACGCTTCCATGGCGCCGCCCTTGGCGAAGATCTGCTCAATCTCGTTGTTGGAACCGATGTCGTGCAACTGCCATAGGTCGAGATGATCGGTATTGAGCAGCTTCAGTGACTGCTCGAGCATGCTCAGCGAACCGGCTTTGGTGCGTTCTCGCGTCTTGCTGGCGAGGAAGGCCTCCGAGCGCCGCTTCTTCATCACCTGGCCGACATAACGCTCGCTCCAGCGTTGCGGACCGCCATAAATGGACGAGGTATCAATGTAGTTCACGCCGAGGTCGAGCGCCTTCTCGATGATGGGAACTGCCACCGCCTCGTTGTCGGGTCGCTCCACGGCGGCCTGTCCACCGAGGCTGAAAATGCCGACCCGATAGCCCGTTTTACCAAGGTTGCGCGTCGGCAACTTGTTTTGTGTCGCTGGATTGGACGGTAGTGCCGGAAGGGCCGCGGCCGAGGCCGGCATCGCAGCCTGTGCCACCAGCCCAGCGGTGATAGCGCCACCTGCCTTCAGGAATTCACGGCGGTTCTTGGAAGAAGGATTCCCGGGGTTCTTTTGATCCATGATGACCTCCAGCGGTTCGTTGCAGATTCTATTAACTAATTGAGTGACGCACCGCGCGTGCGGTACAAATTCATGAGAATTATACGCCGCGCGATTGCAGCCTGATAGCAGGCTACATTGAGAGGCCGTCTACCCGCCGATCCCGAAGTAAGCTTCAGCATTGCGACCGCAGATGTCTTCCACCAACTGCCCAAGCAATCCATCATCGTTCGGCAGTTCCCCTCGCTCGACTTCCCCGCCGATAAGGTCACACAAAATACGGCGGAAGTACTCGTGCCGTGGAAATGACATGAAGGACCGCGAGTCGGTGGTCATGCCGACAAATTTCGACAGCAAACCAACACTCGATAAAGCGTTGAGTTGGTCGATGATTCCATCTTTCTGGTCCAGGAACCACCATGACGGGCCGAACTGTACCGTGCTGGTCGTGGCGTTGCGGTTTTGGGTTGATTCGCCAGGTTGAAAACTCCCGGCGATGGTGGCGAAACAGTAGTAGTCCGCAGGGTTCGAGTTGTACAAGACCATTCGCGGAAGAGCGTTCTCACACTGCAGTAGATCCAGATACTTGGTGAGTGCTGCGCCCTGCGGGTAGTCTCCGATTGCATCGAATCCACTGTCGGGACCATACCTCTCCTGCGCTCGGCTGCTCACATTACGACGTGCGCCGAGATGAAGTTGCTTCACCCATCCCTTCTCCGCGTCCAGGTGACCGAAGAACAGCATCAGAAATGTTCCGTAAGACTCTCGCTCCTCTGGACTAATGGCCTCTTGCTCGACTGCCTTGGCAAAGACTAGTGAAGCATCCTCTTGAGTGCACGGTTTAGCATAACAACGCGTTAAGCCATGGTCGGAAGCGCGGCAGCCCAGCTTTGCGAAGTAATCATGCCGCTGGCGCAGTGCATCTAGAAACGTCGGCAGATTACGGATGTCGATATTGCTGACCGCGCGGAGTTTTTCCAGCCACGGCAGGAAGCTTGCCGGATCGTCGAGTTGCAATGCCCGGTCGGGACGAAACGTCGGACGGACGTCAGGCTCGCGTTGCTCTAGATGTGCTCCTTTGGAGGACGGAGCAGCGTTTGCTTCAAGAATGCGACGATGTGCGCTTAGATCATCCACTGGATCGTCGGTGGTGCAGAGCATGTTAACGCGAAACTTCCGCAGAATCTGGCGCACGGAGAGCTTCTCTTGCAGCATGGCGTTGGCGCGTTGCCAGATGGCGGGAGCGGTGGTCGGATTCAACAATTCGGTGATGCCGAAGTAGCGCTGGAGTTCGAGATGCGTCCAGTGATAAAGAGGATTGCGAAGCGTGTGCGGAACGGTCCGGGCCCATGTGATGAATCTGTCGTACGGCTCTGCGTCGCCCGAGGAATATCGGTCTGGCATTTCGTTGCCGCAGGCGCGCATGGCGCGCCATTTGTAGTGGTCGCCGTCTATCCAGATTTCGGCGAGATTATTGAATCGGCGGTCGCCGGCGATGTCGGCGGCGCTAAGATGCGTGTGGTAGTCGACGATGGGCTGCGAGGCCGCATGCCCGTGATACAGCCGGCGCGCCGTTTCGCTGTTGAGCAGGAAGTCGTCGCTCAGGAATGCACTCATGGGATCATGCTCTCTACTTTTCGCGTTCTGCGCAACCACGAACCCGCATCGTTGGCGCGACAATGCGACAATACAGGACTGAACCTTAACCGTCGCGGGAAATGCGCAAGGACACGAAACAGATGGTAGCTGGCAAAGGGTTCGTCAATCGGTCGCTGACGTCGGACGAAATCCGCGAGATCGTGCACAGCGCCGCCGACGAATTGCAGATCGACGGTAAGCGCGTGCTGACAATCATTCCCGACGGCACGCGCACCATGCCCATGCCGCTGATGTTCGAACTTCTACAGCAGGAGGTAGGCACTCGAGCGGCGACCTGCGATTATCTGGTCGCACTGGGAACGCATCCCCTGATGCGCGATGCGCAATTGTCGTCGCTCGTGGGCCAGTCCGTCGTCAATGGCGCATGCGGCACCTCGAAGGTTTTGAACCACCGCTGGGATTTGCCCGACACCTTTGCTGAGTTGGGAAAGATTCCCAAGGACGAAGTGGTCCGCGTCTCCGGCGGTTTGTTGGACGAGGCTATTCCGGTTCGAATCAACCGAATGATTTTCGACTACGACCAGATCTTGATTTGCGGCCCAGTCTTCCCGCATGAAGTAGTCGGATTCTCTGGCGGCAACAAGTATCTATTTCCCGGAATCGGCGGCCCAGAGATCATTGGATTGACCCATTGGCTGGGTGCACTGCTGGGGAGCTACGATTTAATCGGCACCCATTCAACGCCTGTGCGCGAAATGATCGACATGGCGGCGGAGCTGGTGAAAGTCCCTGTCGCCTGCCTGGCACTCGTGGTCACGGAAGAGGGGTTATCGGGGTTGTACTTTGGCGAGGCAAAGGAGGCGTGGCGTGCCGCGGCGGATATATCGGCGCAGAAACACATTGTCTGGGTCGATCAGCCGTTTCAGCGAGTTCTCTCCGTCATGCCCAGCCTCTACGATGACCTGTGGACTGCTGCCAAAGGCATGTACAAGGTCGAGCCAGCGGTCGCCGATGGCGGCGAGGTCATCATTTACGCTCCCCACATTTCCGAGGTCAGCTACACGCATGGCCCCGACATCGACAAGGTCGGGTACCACTGTCGCGACTACTTCCTGAAACAGTGGGGAAGATTCAAGGATGCTCCGCGCAGCGTGCTGGCACATTCGACGCACTTGAAAGGCAAAGGAGCTTACGACGCTGATACGGACATCGAAACTCCGCGCATCAGCGTGACATTGGCTACCGGTATACCCGAGGAACGCTGTCGCAAGCTGAATTTGAATTTCCTTGATCCCAAGAATGTTGACCCTGAAAGCTGGAGCGGCCGGGAGTCGGAAGGAGTCAACCTCATCCCCCGCGCGGGCGAGGTTCTCTATCGACTCCGTAGCCCCGGCGGATCGTAGATGCCCGACCACAGCGCTTCCGCCACTCATCATCGTTGGTCCATCTGCGCGCTGCTGTTCTTCGCCGCGACCATCAACTACATGGATCGCCAGGTCATCGGCCTATTGAAACCGGTTCTGCAAAGCCAGTTGGGATGGTCAGAAATTGGCTACAGCAACATCGTGCTCGCATTCCAGGTTGCATACGCGGCAGGCCTGTTGATCATGGGTCGACTCGTGGACTGGCTGGGCACACGCAAGGGCTTCTCGGTTGCGGTCCTGATCTGGAGCGCGGCTGCGATGGCCCATGCTGGAGCGCGATCTGTATTTCAGTTCTCGATGGTCCGTTTCGTACTCGGCTTAGGCGAGTCGGGGAACTTCCCGGCGTCGATCAAGACGATCGCCGAATGGTTCCCCAAGAAAGAACGTGCACTGGCAACTGGCCTTTTCAATTCCGGAACGAACATCGGCGCCATTGTCACTCCACTGATTATTCCGTGGATCACGTACCGCTTCGGCTGGCAAATGGCGTTCATCGGTACTGGTGCGCTGGGCTTGATCTGGGTGATTGCCTGGTGGGGGCTATATCGCCCACCTGAGCAGGATCGCCACCTATCCCCGGAAGAACTTGCGTACATCCGGAGTGATCCGCAGGAAACGGAACCCGCCAAGATTCCCTTGCGAGACATTGTGGGGCATCGGCAAACCTGGGCCATCGCCACAGGGCGGTTCTTCACCGATCCCATCTGGTACATCTACCTGTTCTGGGTGCCGGATTTTCTCAGCCGCCGCTTCGGCCTCGATCTGCGGGCGATGGCCGTGCCCCTGTTCGTGATCTACTCAGGAGCAACCGTGGGCAGCATCAGCGGAGGCTGGCTCTCGTCGTCGCTTCTTCGGCATGGATGGACGCTGAACAAAAGCCGCAAGACTGCGCTGCTGGTGAGCGCGTTGGCTGTGGTACCAGTCGTGTTCGCTGCCAGAACGTCGAATCTCTGGCTTGCGGTTGCATTGGTGGCGATCGCTGCGGGGGCACACCAGGGGTGGTCGGCGAACATGTACACGCTGGCCTCTGACATGTTCCCGCGCACCGCCGTCGGTAGCGTCGTAGGATTCGCCAGCATGGCCGGATCGGTGGGCGCCATGTTCGCCGCCAAAGCCGTAGGATACATCCTGCAGTGGACCGGATCATACGTGTCCGTGTTCATGATCGCGGGCTCCGCGTATCTCGTCGCTTTTATCCTGGTGCAGGGGTTGGCCCCGACGATCAAGCCGGTCGCACTCGATACCCTTTAGCCCGCTATTGATTCACGCCGCTAGCCAGGAATCCGCCGTCGACGACCAGGACTTCCCCGTTCACGTAGCTCGCCGCATCCGACGCGAGGAAAATCGCGGCACCGCAAAGCTCGTTCACATCGCCAAATCGCTTCATGGGAATGCGCATGAGAAGCTCGCGGCCGCGGGCTGTGCCTTCCAATAAACTCCGGTTCAGCTCCGTGGGAAACACCCCTGGAGCGATCGCATTCACGCATACGCCGCGGGCTCCCCACTCCACCGCCAGCGATTTGGTCAACGACGCGACAGCGGCCTTGCTGGCCGAATACGCCGCTACTTCATGGAGCGCAACAAAGCTGGTCAACGAAGCGATGTTGACGATGCGTCCGTAGCCGCGCTGCAACATGTGCCGGCCGAAGACCTGCGCAGCGCGCAGCGTTCCGGTGAGGTTGGTCTCGAGGATGGCGTCCCAGTCTGACTCCGGGAAATCGAGCGTCGGTGCTCTTTTGGTACGGCCAGCGCAGTTGACGAGAATGTCCACCTTGCCGAATGCGTCGATCGCCGCGGCGAGAACCTGTTCGAGGCTGTTGCGGTCCAGCACATCCGAGGTACAGCGTAACGATCGTCTCCCCAACGACTCGATCTCCGACGCTGTCTGCGCAACCAGATCGCTACGCCGCGAGGTGGGGATGACGTCGGCACCCGCCTCGGCAAGTCCCAGTGCGAGCGCGTGTCCGATGCCACTGGTTCCGCCAATTACAACGGCGGCTCTTCCGGATAGATCAAGGCTCTTGTGTGACATGCCTATTTTGTTCCTATCTAGATATAGTCATTCCAATCCTCTGAATCATATCCAATCCGGCCGGCGAAACATGGTTTCGCCCCGGCATCGTCGCTGCTCGCCTCGACAATCGAACATAAGACAGTTATAACTAACAACCAACTCCCTTCGAGGTTGCTGCGCATGCGTCGTTGTGTCGTCTTCGTGCTGGTACTTGTTTCGGCTCTGTGCACATTCGCGCAAACCAAGCGCATGATCACCGACAAGGACCTGTTTCGCTTCCAATGGATTGGCGACCCTCAGGTTTCTTCGGACGGCTCGCATGTCGTCTTCGTGCGCGTGACCGTCAACGAGAAGAAAGACAATTACGACACCGCGATCTGGATGATTTCGACCGCGGGTTCCGGCAGTCTCGTTCGCCTGACGAATGGCAAGCATGATGCGGAGCCGCGTTGGTCGCCCGACGGCAAGTGGATCGCGTTTGTACGTGGGAGCGGCGAGCCGCCCAAGGATGGTAAGCCTCCGGCATCTCAACTCGCGCTGATTTCCATGGCTGGCGGCGAAGCCTTCGTAATCACGGATCTACCCCGTACCGTTGGCAATCCAGTGTGGTCACCCGATGGAAAGCACATCGCTCTTCTGTGCGACGCGAACGCCGACGATCTGGCGAAGAAGCAAAAGAAAGACGCGGCTGGCGAGAGTGAACACGAGAGCGACGTGAAGGTGATCACGCGCGCAGTGTACCGCTTCAACGGGCAAGGTTATCTTGACCCCAAACACCACAGACACATCTGGATCATTGACGTGCCTGCGTCCGGCGATGCCAAGGCCACGCCAAAGCAGCTCACCCAAGGAAACTTCGACGAGGACGAGCCGACGTTTACTCCCGACAGCAGCCGCATCATCTTCCACACCAACCACGCGGTCGAACCGTATTACGAACTGACGACCAGCGAGATCATGTCCGTTCCCACGGCAGGAGGTGCAGTCGAATCGCTGGCAAAGGTGAAACTCGGCGGACTGCTAGGGGGCCTCAGCGGCATGACGCTGTCGCCGGATGGAAAGCGCATTGCGTTTATCGGTGCAGCCCAAGAACCAGTGCGATCGTATTCCCAACCCGACATGTGGGTGCTCGATTTGCAAGCAGGAGCAGCTCCGAAAAACCTCACGGCTGATTACGACTACGACATGAACAGTGGCGTGGGAGGCGACAATCGTGCACCGCGGGCCCCGGGCCGACTGTCTCCAACGTGGAGCAAGGATGGCTCGCACCTGCTGGATGTCGTCGCAAAACAGGGGCGGGCGATTTTGGTCTCCGTCGATGCGAGCACCGGAAAAGTGCAGGAGCTTTCGCGCGGCGACCAGGCTGTCGAGCAGTTTACGGCTTCTGACGATGGCAAAGTCGTCGTGATGAACGTGTCTACTCCGACTCTGATCGACGAGTTATTCGTGCTAAACGCTGATGGATCGCAGAAGCAGATCACAAATATAAACGGAGCTTTATTCTCAGAGCTGAACCTGACTGAGCCAGAGGAAATCTGGTACACCAGCTTCGATGGCAGGAAGATTCAGGCATGGGTGCAGAAGCCGCCCGACTTCGATCCAGCGAAAAAGTACCCGTTGATCCTGAACATTCACGGCGGACCTCACTCGGCGTATGGCTGGGTCTTCGATCACGAGTTTCAGTGGATGGCGGCCAAGGGCTACGTCGTGCTATATCCCAACCCACGCGGCAGCACCTGCTATGGACAGGAGTTCGGCAATATCATTCAGTACAAGTATCCCGGCGACGACTACAAAGACCTCATGATTGGCGTCGATGAAGTGCTGAAGCGCGGCTACGTCGACGCGGCCAAGCTGGGCGTAACCGGCGGCAGCGGCGGCGGATTGCTCACCGATTGGACCGTCACCCAGACACATCGCTTCCACGCTGCGGTCTCACAGCGCGATATCGCCGACTGGACCTCGTGGTGGTACACAGCGGACTTCAGCTTGTTCCAGCCAAACTGGTTCAAGGCGCCGCCCTTCGACGACCCCCAGGACTACATCAAGCGCTCGCCCATCACCTATATCAAGAATGTCGACACTCCGATGATGTTCATCCTCGGCGATGTCGATTGGCGAACGCCTCCCGGGAGCGGTGGCGAACAGATGTTTCGCGCGCTCAAGTTCATGCATAAGCCAACCGTCATGGTTCACTTCCCCGGCGAGTCCCACGAGCTCTCGCGCTCGGGGCAACCGTGGCACCGGGTCGAGCGCCTCGATCACATCGTTGGCTGGTTCGACAAATGGCTGATGGGAATTCCGAACCCCGAGTACAACATGCCTTCAGAGGCGACTAGCGCGACGCCAGCGAAACCGGCGACAGAATAGGGGACTATAACGGGCTTATCGGCACGACTGAAGTCGTGCCCAGATACGAAGCGGCTCAAATACGAGTTTTTTGCAGCCTGCTGGAGTCTGAACACAGGCGGGCTTCTCAACGGGCACGCAGCAGCACTTCCCGCAGCCGGAGATGGCGTTGCAGCAGATGGAGATAATATGTCTCGCTGGGGCCGGCTTTGGCACGAATGATTGCCAGGAGCAATCGTTTTTCAGCGCTGGTCCATCGCGTCAACCCCGGCGTCAGTGCCAGAGCAACGGCAAAGTTGCTGAATGCCGATTGTTCGCGGGCCGAGTAAGTGCCGGTATTGACCTCCATGATCTTCGACAGCCGCGAGGTCGTCGCGCGCCGCATTTTGCCTGCATCGCCGCCATACTCGTCAGCCATTTTGCGCTGAACGGCCAGCCCCAGTGTTCGCGTGGAGAACGAATCCCACCGACCGATGGGCGAATCGCCCAACTCGAAGAACATATGCCCCTGAGCCAGCCTGCGCAGGGTTCGAGGCGATGTCCGGTGTCCAATGTCGCTCGCCATTTTCTTCTCTTCCCTCTCGGTAATCGCAAGTAAATCGGGACGGCCAGGCCGGAATCCCAGCTTTCTGTAGAACCAAAATGCGCCCGACTGGATCGCCTCCTCGTTGTCCTGGCCGATTTGGTAGGGATACACCGAAATGCACGTTACCCCCGCCAGCTGGTGCAGCAGGTGCAGCACCTTCGAATAAATCCACGCCGTCTCGCCTTCGCGAAATGCGTAAAACGTGTTGAAGCCGACCTCAATCCATTCGAAGAGTCCGATGGCCTCGAAGTAATTGATCGGCACCCCATTCTTCAGCGTGAACCCGGCATAGTAGGCACGCAGCGGAAGTCGCCACTCGGCATCCAGTCCCCAGATAAACAACTGCACGCCTCGGCCCACATTCGCTTCGAATACATAGTTCGGATCGCCGTGGGTGGAACCATGCAGTTCGCGATAGCGGACGGCAAGCGCATCCCGCGCCATGTCGATGATTCGTTCGCCGTTAATTTTGCTCAACCTTCGCAACTTGAGCGGAGACGAGACCATCTCCTCGGCAAGTGACACTTGTTTTCGCTGGAGCAGCGGACCGTCGTGTAAGAAGAATCGCGACACGGGACGGCGAGCGAGTGTGCGGCTTGCAGACGAACCGCTCAGATCCCAGGCGAGGTTGACACCCAAGGCATCATACAAACTAGTGCGATCGAGCCGGGAAACAGCAAGTTGCTCGAAACTGCGCAGAAGCCACCGCAGCGCGTTTTTGTCGTCTCCCGCCGCGGCTTTCATCCACTTGAGATACGGGGTGTCTGCCTCGACGGACGAGTCGTCGTCCAACAATGGCATGCAATTCGGAAGAATGGTGGCCAAGTTCCGGTAGTGTTCATCGACGTTCCATTCGGCGTGAATGGCCCGCCCATGACGTTCCTCCAGCCAGCGCGCCAATTCATACGTCCAGGTGTTCGTCACGGTGGTGCCAGCAATGCCGGAAACCGATTCATCGTCAAGCGCATCTGCAGCAGACGGAGAGTCAACGAACTTGGCGACCTGACATTCGAGGGCAGTGAGTAGTTGGTCGGCCAGTTCGACAACCTTGGCGCTCTGGGGGAAGGCGCGAAGAAAGAGCAGCGTGTCGTGGAATTGGATGAGGGACCCGCTATCAGAAGGCTTCGCGCCGTTCAGGTCAGCCAACAGGCGTTCGCATTTTTCGGCACACCCCGCCCCATAACAATGCTTCATGGGCTCAAGTTGCTCTAATTGGATAGCGTGTCGATTCGACAATGTTAGTGCCTCCAGAAAATTTCGGCGAGTAGCCCGCCAGTGTATCGTGAGCAACTACGGACGCAATGGGTCGAGCCATCATTTGTCCTCACAGGTGGCTTTTTAAGTGCGTTTCTGGCATTTTGGGGACAAGTTCAAGGGATTCAACCCGGCTGCCGATGGGAAGTACAGCCATGTCCAATCCCGCTGAATCCGGCTTACGCAGAATCCAGCTTCCTATAGCGCCGGACCGCAGGAAACAAGATCGTGTCATAACCCGCATGCCGATGCGCATTCTCAGCGTGGACGGCAATCCGGTGTTTTATCTCGCTGTATGCACCAACTTGAGTCGTGGAGGTATCGGCTTCCTGGCAACCGACCGCCTGGAAGTTGGAAAGGTCATCGAGTTCGAGTTCGTACAAGTGATCGATGAGGCCGTCCGGTACTGGGTCAAAATCCTATTTCGCGATGACAACCGGTATGGGGGTTATTACGTCAACGACGACGGCACGGATATCCGGCCCGCAAACTGAGGGCTTTCCTATTTTGGGTGGAGCGATTTTCGGAGTTATTCAACCCCGGCAAAGATCGCTCGACGCCCATCCCTATGGCTGCCATCCTCCGCCTAAAGCCTGATACAACCGGGCATAGTTTTGCAACTCTGCAAACCACGCCTGGGACAGGCTCAACGCAGAAGTGAAGTACTGCTGTTCGTAATACTGCACCTCGAGGAAGCTGGTGACGCCTCCCTGGAAACGCACATTGGCAAGGCGCGCCATTTCTCTATAGGAATCCGTCTGTTCCTGGATCTTCATTCGATAAAGCCGGGACTGGTTGAAACCCACGAGACTGTTGGACACCTCTCCGAACGCCTGCTGCACCGTCTGCTTGTAAAGGAGTTCGGCTTCATCGCGTTGCGCCCAAGCCAGTCGGTAGCCACTCCTGATTCTGCCTCCCTCGAATATCGGTTGGACAGCTTGTCCACCAATGGCCCAAAAGGTCGCGGGGCCTTGCAGAAAACTGGTAATAGCCGTGCTTTGCGCACCGAAAGCGGCGGTCAGCGATATCTGCGGGAAGAACGCCGCCTTGGCCACACCGACGTTGGCATTGGCCGCCACCAGGTTCTGTTCAGCGCGAAGTACATCTGGCCGGCGTTGCAGAAGTGCGGAAGGCAGTCCAGCCGGCACCTCAGGCGGATGAGGCTGCTGCATCACGCTCAAGCCGCGCGCAATCGGTCCGGGATTTCTTCCCAGCAAAATGCTGATATTGTTCTCGGTCTGCTCGATGGCCTGCTGCGTGGTAATGACCTGCGCTTCGGCCTGTTGCACTAGAGCCTGCGCCTGATAGACGTCGGTGACGGGACTCTCGCCGCCTTTGAACTTGATCTGATTCAGCTTCAGGATCTCTCTGTCAGCTTCGACCGTCTTTTTGGAGAAATCGAGTTGCTCGTCGTACTGACGCAACAGAAAATAGTCGGTGGCGACGGACGTGATCAGCGAGGTTTGCACTACGCTTTGGCCGTACTGCGTTGCCAACAGAGTGGCGCGCGCAGCCTCGGTCGCACGACGGTACTGGCCCCAGAAGTCAACAATGTAATTGAGCGACAGACCCAAGGTGTCGAACGTAGGTGCGCCCGGAAAGAGCGCGCTGCGTTGATTCTGTACTGCCCCTGAACCGCTGAGACTCGGGAACTGGTCTGCCCGCGTGATTCCCAGGTTGGCGTTGGCCTGCAACACACGAGTTGCAGCAATGCGGACGTCGTAGTTATTGGTCAGCGCTTCCTTGATCAGGCCTTGAAGTACTTCATCCTGGAAAACGCCGGCCCACTGCATGTCCCCAAAGGGCTGCCCGGGGGGTTGAGTCGAGGCGTCAGGCGCAACGCCTCGGTACTGGTCAGGAACCGTAACTGCGGGCCGCTTGTAGTTTGGCCCAACCTTGCAAGCGCAGACCGTGAGCAACAATATGATGGCAGCAGATGTTCTGATGCTAGTCATGTGAAGCTCCTTGCGGGCCCGCCATCTGTCCTTCTGTTCCTCCTGGTGGCGTCTCCTTCTTGCCGCCGCCAATCCAATGACCGAAACGCTCGACCACGTCGAAGCTCACCGGGATGAAGAAAATAGCCAGGAAAGAAGCCGCCAGCATGCCGCCGATCACCACCGTCCCCAACACCTGTCGTGATATTCCGCCGGCGCCGGTTGCCGTCCACAACGGCACGCACCCGAGGATGAATGCGAACGACGTCATCAAGATCGGACGCAACCTCAGTTTGGCGCCGGTCAGAGCCGCGTCCATCAGGTTCGCGCCCTTGTCGTATTCCATTTTGGCGAACTCGACGATCAGGATGGCATTCTTCGCGGACAGGCCGATCAACATGACCAATCCAATCTGGGCATATACGTTATTGTCGAGTCGCCGGAAATAAAGCGCAACGAATGCACCGAACACGGCGATGGGCACGCCGAGAAGCACGCTGAACGGAAGTGTCCAGCTCTCATACTGAGCCGCCATGATGAGGAACACGATGAAAAACGCCAAGCCGAAGATCGTCGCCGGTGACACGCCCCGCGCTGCCTTCACCTCCTGATACGACATTCCCATGAAGTCATAGCCCATCTGGGTCGGCATCGACTTCTTGAATACGTCTTCCAGCGCGGCGATGGCCTGCGCTGAACTGTATCCGGGCGCAGCCGCAGCATTGATCTGCACGCAATTGAACAGGTTATAGCGCATCACGAATTCCGCTCCGCTGCGCGGATAAACGCTGGTCAGTGTGCTCAATGGGACCATCTCGTTCGCAGCGTTTCTGACGTAGAACTTTCCCAGGTTTTCCGCCTTGGTGCGGAAGTCGCCATCGGCTTGCACGTACACCTGCCATTGCAGTCCAAAGCGGTTGAAGAAATTCACCAGGGACCCACCCATGAAAGTCTGCACTGTCTCGTAGAGATTGCTCAGTTGGATCTGCTGGGTCATCGCCTTGGCGTTGTCCACCTTTACTCCAACCTGGGGAACGCCGAACAGCGCAGTGGTCATGACGCCGGAAAGCTCCGGCCGTTTGCGGGCCTCTGCCATGAAAACCTGTGTCTGCTTTCCCAGGAAGTCGATGCCGCTGCCCGATGGATCTTCAAGGACGAATGTCACTCCACCGGATGTGCCCACACCTGGAATCGCTGGGGGCGGAAACGAGAATGCAAGTCCGGATGGAACCTTGGAGAGGGCGCGCTGCAGGTGCGCCTTAACTCCTTCGTAACTAGTCTCCGGGGTCTTGCGTTCTTCCCACGGTTTGAGGGAGACAAAGAAGAACGAACTGTAAGTTGCGTTAACGCCGCTCAACATGCTGTAACCCATGACCGAGCTGACCTTGTCGACCCCAGGCGTTTCCAGGATTGCCTTCTCCACCTCTCTGGCGGCTTCCGAGGAACGTTGCAGTGACGCCCCATCGGGCAACTGCAGGCCAGCGTAGAGGTAACCCTGGTCTTCGTCAGGCAGGAAGCTCCCCGGCACTCTCTTGCCGAAGAAGCCGGCTGCGGCGGCCACCAAGGCAAGCAGCAGAAAGGCAAATCCGGCCTTGTGGATCAGGTGTTTGCACCAATTCACGTAACCGTCGGTAGCGCTGCCGAACACCCGGTTGAACCACTTGAAGAAGGCTCCTAACGGCCCGCGAGATGCTTTCTTAGGCTTCAGCAGCATCGCAGAGAGTGCTGGACTCAGAGTCAGCGCATTGAAGGCGGAGAACAGGACGGATATCGCAATGGTAACGGCGAACTGCTTGTAGAGTTGCCCAGTAATGCCGGGCACGAAAGCGGTGGGAATAAAGACCGCGGCAAGAATGAGAGCGATGGCGATAACAGGCCCGGATACTTCTTCCATGGCCCTCACGGTCGCGTCGTGCGGTGTCATGCCGTGCTCGATGTGGTGCTCCACCGCTTCCACCACGACGATGGCATCGTCCACAACCAGACCGATTGCCAGCACGAGTCCGAAAAGCGACAGCGTATTGATCGAGAAACCGAGTGCCGGAAACACTACAAACGTTCCGATGAGCGAAACCGGAACCGCCAGCAAAGGGATCAGCGTGGCGCGCCAGCCCTGAAGAAAGATGAAAACCACGAGAATGACGAGTACCAGGGCCTCGCCCAAGGTCTTGTAAATCTCGCGAATACCCTCACTGACGGCGAGAGTGGTATCCAACGCGACATCATAGTCAAGTCCCTGTGGGAAGCGCCCTTTCGCTTCCTGCATCATCTTGAGGACGCTGCCGCGAGTTGCAATAGCATTGCTGCCAGGAGTGAGATAAAGTGCGATCAGGGCCGCCGGTTGGGCGGCCTTCGCCGGCTTTCCTTCTTCGGGCGCTAATCCCATTCGGGCGTTAAACGAATAGTATTGCGATCCCATTTCCACCCGCGCCACGTCCTTCAGACGCAAGATGGATCCGTCAGCCTGGGCGCGGACAACAATCTGGTCAAAGTCGGCAGCAGTAGGCAGTCGTCCCGGGGCCCGCACATTGTAGGTGAATTGTTGTCCCTGTGGAACCGGCTCTCCGCCAATCTGCCCTGCAGGGTTGACCCTGTTCTGGGCCTTGACGGCGTTCGTGATGTCCGACACGGTCACGCCAAGGTTCGCCAACTTGTCAGGATTCACCCAAATTCGCATCGCGTACGGCCCGGCGCCGAAGATCTGGACCTGTGAAACACCGGAGATACGGGTCAGCGCATACTGCAAATTGATGGTGGCGTAGTTGGCCAGGAAAATATTGTCGTACACGCCGCTGGGAGAATACAGGTCGAGCAACATGAAAGGCGCCGTCGTGCCTGGCTGCACGATAACTCCCTGCTGGGTCACCTCAGCAGGCAACTGCGAGTTGGCCTGCCCGCTCCGCATTTGCGCCAGAATCTGATCGGTATTGATATCGGTTCCAAGTTGGAAATCCACGTACAGCGTCATGCCGCCGCCCGAACTGGCGCTCAGGGAGTACATGTAATTCATGCCGCTGACACCCGACATCTGCTGCTCGATCGGAGTTGCCACCGATTCCGCAATGGTTGTGGCATCAGCCCCGGGGTACGTGGCCTTCACCTGGATCATCGGATCGGCAATATTGGGGAACTGCGCCGTGGGCAGGCTAAGCACGGAAACCACGCCGACCAAGACCATCAGGATCGAGATGACGATGGCCACAATGGGCCGATTGATAAAGAATTTCGACATGGTTAGTTGCTCCCCGCCGCGGACGCTTCCGCCACGTAGGGCTTGGGACTGACCGGAATTCCACCTTCTTTCATCAGTTGGGGAGCAGCAGCAGCAGCTTGCTGTATCTTCAGAATGCCTTCGACCACCACCTTCTCACCGGGCTTCAAGCCCTCCGTGATGATCCAGTTCTTGCCAACCCTGTCGCCTACCTTCACCGGCCGGAACGTGGCCTTATTGTCGGGCGACACCACCAGAACCTGGTACAGCGACTGCACTTCCATCACTGCCGCTTGCGGAATCAGCAGAGCATTCTGGTTGTCGGAGGTCTGAATGCGCACTTGTCCAAAGCCACCGGGGCGAAGGATGGCGTCCGGGTTTGGAAATTCGGCGGTGAACTGAATGGTTCCCGTGCCGGTCGAAACTTGCCGATTCACCTGGATGATCTGCCCGCCGTGGGGATACTCCTCCCCGTTGGCCTGGATGTAGCGCACCGGCACATCGCCCCGTTTTCCGCTACGAAGGAGTTTAGAAATAGCCGCCGCATTACCCAGATAGCTACTCTCGCTGATGTTGAAGTACACCCAGATTGGGTTTACCTGCGAGACCGTAGCCATCTTGGACGTGGGTCCCACCAGATCACCAATCTGGGATTTGGCATCGCCAGCGATGCCATCAATCGGCGAATAGACCTTTGTCCACGCGAGGTTCAACTTGGCGTTGTCCAGGTTCGCCTTAGCGGCGTCGACCTGCGCCTTCCGTGCCGACTGGGATGACAAATCGGTATCCAGCTGCTTTTGCGGAATGGCGTTCTGCGCCGCCAGCGGCGTATCGCGCGCCACGTTGTTGTCCGCCTCAGAAAGGCCTGCCAGCGCTACCTCGACTTGGGCCTGCGCTTGTTCGAGCGCGGCCTGATATTGCCGCGGGTCGAGTTCAAATAGAAGCTCGCCCTTCTTGACGAAGTAGCCATTCACGTAATTCTGCTTCAGCAGGTAGCCCTGCACTTTCGGCGTAATGTCGGCGTTCACTGGACCGTTGAGCTGCGCGACCCACTCCTGAAAGATGGGGACGTTTTGCTGCATGACCTCGGACACCAGGACTTCCGGAGGACCCGCTTGCGGCTTCTCCTCCTTCTTTTCGCAACCGATCATGACCAAGAGGCTCAGCAAAATAACACTTAGGAAGGTCGTCCGACGCAATAACCGCAAGCGCCTTGAGACCGATTTTTGGCATAACATTGCGTTTTCCTCGTATAGGTCAGCAAAGTAAAACTCAGATCCAGATTGCATTGGACACACTCCTAGGCGCAATCGAGCGGCGTTCCTGAAAAGAATTTGTTAGAACGTAGAAGTATACCCTCAGGACCCAGCAACCGATCAGTCGCAACACAGTGGAAGCGGCTGCCCTGCCCTAACCGTTCTAAAGCCGTGCATGGTTTTCGACAACTAGGGAAATCCCTAGGGAGTGATCCGACGACCGCTGCTGCCAATCCCTGCGAATTGGAACGCGGCTCCGCCCTGCAGTTCGGAACCCACAACTGCATATAACTGACGTCTCGCGAGTGTGACCTGGAGAGCGCAAGAATATAGGACTTCTATATTTTGTCTACGGGCGTCTAGGCGTACAGACTGGCCTGGGAAAGATGAACGGCGACAGTTGGAGTCCGTTCGATCCAGATCCGGCAACAACCAATCAGACGTCAGAATGAGGCTGGTATTGCCAGCATTCAGCGGGTGGACGTGTTCGGGGAATCTTATGCCAGATTTTCTTACTTTCCCCTTGTTTAGAGACCTGGACCGATCAATTTCGAACCGTTGCGGCCGCTGTGGAGAGGTTGCGTTCGCCCGATGCGTACAGATACCGGTCAACGCAGGCGGCCGCCTTGCGTCCTTCGGAAATTGCCCACACTACAAGAGACTGGCCGCGCCGCATATCGCCTGCGGCAAACACGCCGGGGATCGAGGTCATGTACTGATCATCGGTTGCGACGTTGCCCTTGCCATCCAGGGTCGTGCCCAGTCGTTCAATCATTCCGTTACGCACCGGTCCGACAAAGCCCATGGCCAGCAATACCAGTTCTGTCTCAATAACGAACTCGCTCCCGGCGATCGGTTCGAAGCGTGGGGGCGGCCCAACACGCACCGCATGCAACTGCTTCACGCGGCCCTGGTCGTCGCCTGTGAACTTTTCGGTTGAGATGCTCCAATCGCGTAATCCGCCCTCTTCGTGCGAACTCTCGGTGCGAAGCTGGAGCGGCCAGAGCGGCCATGGAGTCTGCGGAGAGCGCTGCTCCGGCGGCATCGGGAACAACTCGAACTGATGCACGGATCGTGCTTTCTGACGATGACTCGTGCCCAGGCAGTCGGCGCCGGTATCGCCACCGCCGATGATCACCACGCGCTTCCCGGTGGCGAGAATGTCTGCCGAAGCTTCCAGCGTGTCGCCTTCACAGCGACGATTCTGCTGGGGAAGAAATTCCATAGCGAAATGAATGCCCTTCAGTTCGCGTCCCGGGATGGGGAGGTCACGCGGCTGCTCCGCACCTCCGGCGAGGAGGATGGCGTCAAAGGTTGACTGCAGTTCTTCGACCGTAACACTGACGCCAACATGCGCGTTGGTGACGAAGCGCACGCCTTCGGCAATCATCTGCTCGATGCGTCGGTCGATGAGATGTTTCTCCAGCTTGAAGTTTGGAATGCCGTAGCGCAGCAGTCCGCCGATTCGGTCAGCTTTCTCGTAAACCACGACTTGGTGTCCAGCCCGGCGCAACTGCTGAGCTGCCGCCAAACCAGACGGACCCGAACCTACGACGGCGACTTTTTTGCCGGTCTCGAGCTCGGGGCGCTGGGGGCGAATCCAGCCCTCTTGAAAGCCGCGCTCGACCACGCTCTTCTCGATTTGCTTGATGGTGACCGCGGGTTCATTGATGGCCAGCACGCATGCGGTCTCACAAGGCGCAGGGCAAATCCGCCCGGTAAATTCCGGGAAGTTGTTGGTGGAATGAAGCCGCCGAACCGCTTCTTGCCACCGGTTGCGATAGACAAGATCGTTCCAGTCAGGAATCAGGTTGTTGACCGGGCATCCGTTGTGACAGAAGGGCACGCCGCAATCCATGCAGCGCGCGGCCTGGGTTTGCAGCTTTTCTTGCGGAAAGTCCTGGTAGATCTCGAACCAGTCGTTCACGCGCTCCGGCGCGGGGCGGCGTTGCGGCAACTCGCGGGTGAATTGCATGAATCCGTTTACTTTACCCATGCTGCACCTGCCCAACGGCTGTGTGGAGAGCGGCCGGAAGCGGAATTACTTCCGCCTCTGCAGCGCGACTCACGCCCAATACACGTTTGTATTCGCGTGGAAACACCTTGACGAAACGACGCAACAGTTCCTCCCAGTTCTGCAGGATCTTCGCGGCCTGCTTGCTGCCGGTCAGCTCGGCGTGGCGCGTGATCAGCCCGCGCAGCAGTTCGAGATCCTGCGCCTCAATGACCGGCTCCAGATCGACCGATCCATGATTACAACGCTTTTCGGCAAAATCACCATTTACATCCAGCACGTAGGCAATCCCTCCGCTCATTCCCGCCGCGAAGTTGCGCCCGGCCGAGCCCAGCACCACAACCACACCGTTGGTCATGTACTCACACCCGTGATCCCCGACTCCTTCTACGACTGCCGTCGCTCCTGAATTGCGAACCGCGAACCGCTCGCCTGCCATTCCGTTGAGGAAAGCCTCTCCACTGGTGGCGCCATACAGCGCCACGTTGCCGATCAGGATGTTTTCTTCCGCGGCGAAGCTTGCATTTCTCGGAGGATAAATCACGATCCGGCCGCCACAGAGCCCTTTGCCAACGTAATCGTTGGCCTCGCCCTCAAGCGTCAGGGCGATGCCCCGGGCGAGAAATGCGCCGAAGCTTTGGCCGGCGGAGCCATTGAAGCTGAAGCCGATGGTGTCGTCGGGCAAGCCATCCGCACCATATCTCCGCGCGACTTCGCCGCTCAACATCGCCCCTACCGTGCGTTGGACGTTTCGAACTGGGAATTGCGCTTTCACCGGCGTACGGTTTTCCAGCGACTCCCGTGCGATCCGTATCAACTCGTAATCCATCGCTTGCTCAAGACCGTGCTCCTGCGGCTGCGTGCAATGGCGCGCAACGTGGCGCGGAATTGCAGGCGCATACAGAATCGAGGACAAGTCGATTCCGCTGGCCTTCCAATGGGTCCTCAATCGTTCGACGTCAATCATGTCCACCCGGCCCACCATCTCGTCAAACTTTCTAAAGCCCATCTCCGCCATGTACTCGCGTACCTGCTCGGCGAGGAAAAAGAAGAAGTTGATGACGTGCTCGGGCTGTCCGTGGAATTTCGCCCGCAGCAACGGGTCCTGGGTCGCAATGCCCACCGGACAGGTGTTCAAGTGGCACTTGCGCATCATGATGCAGCCCAACGCAATCAGCGGAGTCGTGGCGAAGCCGAACTCCTCGGCTCCGAGCAATGCCGCGATCGCGACGTCGCGTCCGGTTTGAAGTTTGCCGTCCGTCTGCACGCGAATACGACTGCGCAGGTCATTGAGCAACAGGACTTGTTGCGTTTCGGCCAGGCCCAACTCCCACGGAATGCCCGCGTGCCGGATCGAGCTAAGCGGCGAGGCACCCGTGCCACCGTTGTCGCCGCTGATCAACACCACGTCGGCATGGGCTTTCGCAACTCCAGCCGCAACCGTACCTACGCCGACTTCCGCTACCAGCTTTACGGAAATGCGAGCACGCGGATTCACGTTCTTCAGGTCGTAGATAAGCTGCGCGAGGTCCTCGATCGAATAGATGTCATGGTGCGGCGGCGGAGAGATCAGCCCAACCCCCGGCACTGAATGCCGCAGACGAGCGATGAATTCATCTACCTTATGGCCGGGAAGTTGACCGCCCTCGCCAGGCTTTGCCCCCTGGGCCATCTTGATCTGCAATTCATCGGCATTGACGAGGTAATGCGCCGTCACCCCGAACCTCGCAGAAGCTACCTGCTTGATCGCGCTGCGGCGAAGATCGCCATTGGGATCCGGGTTGAAGCGCTGCGGGTCTTCTCCGCCTTCGCCGGTATTCGACTTGCCACCAATCCGATTCATCGCAATCGCGAGGGTCTCGTGGGCTTCCTTGCTGATCGAACCAAACGACATTGCACCTGTGGTGAAACGCTTCACGATCTCGCTCGCCGGCTCGACCTCATCCAAAGGCACCGGCGTGTCAGACTTCTTCAGCTTCATGAGCCCACGTAATGTACAGAAGGCCCGGTTCTGCCCGTCAATCAGATCTGTGTACTCTTTGAAAGTCTGTGGGTTGCTCTGCCGTACCGCATGCTGCAGCTTGCTGATGGTCTGCGGATTCAGCAGGTGGTATTCGCCGTTCACCCGGAATTGATACGTGCCTCCAATTGCCAGCGTGGTTTCCGACTCCGTCGTGGCACGAAACGCATGTTCGTGCTTCATGAGCGCCTCGCGCGCCAGCACTCCCAGGCTCACTCCGCCGAGACGGGAAACCGTTCCAGCAAAGTAGGAATCCACGATCTCCTTGTTCAGTCCGATAGCCTCGAAGACCTGTGCCCCGCGATAGCTTTGCAGGGTGGAAATGCCCATCTTGGAAAACGTCTTCAACAGGCCTTTGTTAATGGCCTTGATGAAATTCTTCACCGCGATGGCGGGCGTCACCGCCGCCGGCAAGTCGCCTCGATTTGCCAGGTCCTCCAGCGTCTCAATCGCCAGGTACGGATTCACCGCGCTGGCGCCGTAGCCGATCAGCAACGCGAAGTGCATGACCTCGCGCGGCTCTCCCGATTCGACCAGCAACGCGACCTGGGTGCGGGTTTCTTCCCGCACCAGCAAGTTATGAACGGCCGCCAGTGCCAGCAGGCTGGGGATCGGTGCGTGCTGCCGGTCGATGCCTCGGTCGGAGAGAATCAACAGCGTGTAGCCTGAACGAACCGCCAGCGAGGCCCGCTGGCACAACTCTTCCAGGCCGCGTTTCAGCCCGGCTTCGCCTTCCTCCACTCGGAAAAGCGTGGGCAGCGTAGTGGCGAGTTGGTCACCCCGCGAAATGCGCCGCAATTTCTCCAACTCACGATTGGTCAGGATCGGGTGCGGCATCTTGAGGGTATGGCAGTTCTCAGGCTGCTCATCAAGGATGTTGCGCTCCGTCCCGATGTAGCTGATCAGCGACATCACCATCTCTTCGCGAATGGGGTCGATCGGCGGATTCGTGACCTGCGCGAACAACTGTTTGAAGTAGTTCGCCAGCGGCTGAGGCTTGTCGGACAGGCATGCCAGCGGCGTGTCGGAGCCCATCGAACCAATAGGCTCTTCGCCATTGCTGGCCATCGGCTCCAGGATCATCTTCAGGTCTTCTTCGGAGTATCCAAATGCCCGCTGCCGGCTCACGATGGTCTTGTGATCGAAACCATGAACTCGAGGCGGCTCCGGCAATTGATCGAGCGTGATCTGGTTGTCGTGCAACCACTGCCCGTACGGCTTTCTGTACGAGAGCTGCTGTTTAATTTCCTTGTCGGTTACAATTCGCCCTTCGACCGTGTCCACCAGGAACATCTTTCCCGGCTGCAGGCGTCCCTTCTTCTTCACCTGATCCGCGGGTATCTCTAGCACGCCCGCTTCCGATGCCATGACCACGACCCCATCGTTGGTGAGAACGTAGCGTCCCGGACGTAGCCCGTTGCGATCGAGCACCGCTCCGATGGAGCGTCCGTCGGTGAAGGCGATGGCAGCGGGGCCGTCCCAGGGCTCCATCAGAGAGGCGTGATACTCGTAAAAAGCGCGCTTTTCGGGGCGCATGTGCGGATTCGCGGACCATGCCTCGGGAATCAGCATCGCCATGACGTGTGGCAGCGAGCGTCCGGCCTGGAACAATAACTCGACGGTGTTGTCGAGACTGGCGGAATCACTTCCTCCGGGAGCAATGACCGGGAACAACTTCTTGATGTCTTCGCCGAATAGAGGAGAAGCGAGAATGGACTGCCGCGCCAGCATCCAGTTGACGTTACCCCGCAGCGTGTTGATTTCGCCGTTATGCGCGATGTAGCGGTAAGGATGCGCAAGCTGCCAACTGGGAAATGTGTTGGTCGAGAAACGCTGGTGCACCAGGCACAACGCGCTACTTACGTCGGGGTCGGCCAGTTCGGCATAGAAGCTGGCCAATTGCGTCGCCAGCAGCAGTCCCTTGTACACGATCGTCCGACAGGAGAGCGATGGCAGATAGAACATCTCCTTGTCTTCGATCTCCGAGTTCGCGATTTCCAGTTCGGCCCTTTTGCGTACGACGTACAACTTGCGCTCGAACGCGTCTTCCAGCATTCCGGGTGCCCGGCCTATGAAGATCTGCTCGATGTAAGGCTGCGAGTGTCTCGCCACACGGCCGATCGCATCGCCTTCGACTGGCGTATCGCGCCAGCCCAGAACGGTCAGGCCCTCTTCACGCGCAATACGTTCCAGAATGCCCTCGCATTGCAAGCGTTGATATTTCTCCACCGGCAGAAAGACCATGCCAACGCCGTATTCGCCGCGGTAGGCCAGCGAAAATCCCAGGCTTGAGCATTCGCGGGCGAAAAACTTGTGCGGAATCTGGATCAGCAGGCCTGCGCCGTCGCCGGTTTCAGGATCACATCCGCAGGCGCCACGATGGGCGAGATTCACCAGTATCTGGATGCCCTTCA
>DATBZX010000214.1:0-3836 GCA_036512955.1 Terriglobales bacterium | reverse complement strand
GTAGTCGACTCAGCCGGTATTACCTCACGCGAACCACTGGGATCGACCTTGCCCAGTTGATCGATGGTGACGTCGGTAGCGTAGTCGGTCTTCCACGTCAAAGTGCTCGCCTGGCCCGCATGAATGGTGTTGGGATTGGCTATCAACGAGGCAGTAGGCGCCGGGGCCGGTGGCGGCGGGGGCGGTGGTGCGGAGGCCACTTTCTTCTTACCACAAGCACTTACGGCCAGCACCACGGCGAGTGCAACGATAATCCGGATCCATTGACTCCTGGTTAGCTTCAACTCTTCTTCCTCCACTTTCCAGCGAGAGCACTCGCATCAGTTCATGGCAGGGCCGAAGTGTGATCCTTCCGCGCCCATAAGCCCGGCGTCACGGCGGGGCAGCTCTTCACCATTCTCTGCGCGACCCGAGAGAACCCGTTGGCTACCTGGAAACTACCGAAGATCGGGAGGCTGCATGAGCAGGCGTCAGCTAGAAATGCGCCCCAGCGTGCGCTTATCGCGGCAGGATGTCAGTCAGCGCCCATTCGATGCGATCCACCTCCTCGCGAATCACCCGGATCGCTTGCTGATGGCCGGGATACGGCACGGGCGCAATGGATTCGACCGCGTGACGGATCTTGTGGTTCCGGTCCCAGATCAAGTTGATTCTGGCCGAGGCCTCCATTCGGTGCTGGTAGATTCTCTTAGCCACCTTCGTGGTCATCCAAGCGAACGCCAGCCCAAACAACATTTCGATTGGAAGACGGTCGGTTGCTCCATCGAAATCCAAGAACGCGAGCCGATAGACGGCTTCGCCAAGACCAAGGGAAGCGAATATCACTCCCAGCCCAATCAATCCAAGCGTCAGGCGGTCAAAGGGGCGAAGCCCCAAAGACGGTTGATTATTGCTACGGTTTTGCTTGACTGACATTGCCCCCCCAAACGATATGTAATGATTCAAAAGTTCGGCGGTGGTCGTTCGCCAAAAATAGATCGCATCGTTTTTCGGGCTGCACGACACACGTCGAGTTAAGGGAAAGCTGAATTGTAGGCCTTATTGAGACGGTAGAGAAGGCAATCCGAAGAGACTAGTCGAGGCTGCAAGCCTCGCCTTTTCAAGCCGGTCGAATTTCTTGACCATAAGACATCACACGTCGAGCGGAAGAACGGTTCTTTGCGGCAGTGGTGCCGACGGCTGACCAGGTTGACATACTGTCCCTCGTCACAATCCTGTCCGGCTGTGAAATCAACAACTTCGCAGGGCGGTCGGCAAAGTCGGTCTGCTATAACTTGGTTGCCATGTTTGACCTGTTTCGGCTCTGGCTCGGAGCCGTGCTTCGCGGGTTTCGGACGCACCGCGGTCTGATGCTCGAAAATCTCGCCCTTCGCCAACAACTCGCCGTCTTTAAACGCCAGCAACCGAGGCCAAGGCTGGGAGCCATCGACAAACTCTTCTGGGTCATAGCTCGCCGGTTCTGGGCTCACTGGAAAAAGGCACTCCTTATCGTCCTACCGGACACGGTTGCGCGCTGGCATCGATCCGGGTTCAAACTGTACTGGGCCATGCTCTGCACAGTGCGGAATCCAGTGGGCGGTGGCCGCAGGATCTCCCAGCAGATCCGTGAATTGATCTTTCAAATGGTCGCTGACAATCCCAGTTGGGGTGCGCCTCGCATCCATGGCGAACTCCTGATGCTCGACTTCGACGTGTCGGAAACTACCATTTCCCGCTGGATGAAACGAGCGCCCAAGGACCCTCAACCCGCCAAGCGCTGGCTGGCCTTTCTGCGCAATCATCGGGAAGCTATCGGGGCCATGGATTTCTTCACCGTCCCCACTCTCACCTTTGGGGTTCTGTACTGCTTCTTCATCATCGGTCATGATCGCCGCCGCATCCTGCACTTCAACGTCACTCGCCACCCCACCAGCATCTGGATCGTGCAGCAGTTGCGAGAAGCTTTCCCCTACGATTCCGCGCCCAGATTTCTCCTACTCGACCATGACGCGAAGTATGGCTTGGAAGTGCCAGCGTCGATGCGCTCGCTGAACATGACACCGGTCCGTACCTCGATTCGGAGTCCCTGGCAAAATGGCGTCGCCGAGCGTTGGGTCGGAAGCTGCCGCCGCGACTTGCTCGACCACGTAATCGCGTTGGATGAGCGTCATCTGAAGCGACTCCTCTCCCAGTACGTTTCCTATTATCACGACGACCGAACCCACCTCGGGCTGGAGAAGCAAACGCCGGCTGGCAGGGTACGCTCTCTGGAAAACGGTACAGTAATTTGCCAGCAGCGCGTGGGCGGGTTGCATCACCGCTATGACCGGGCTGCTTGAATCGGCTGTAGGCAAGCTTTCATTTGTCTGGACCCACGACAGCAGTGTCCGCTCATTCAGCCGGTTACGAAGAAGTCCCCCGCGCCTGGCCATTCAACGCCACAGACAAGTTAGGTCCTGATATCAGCGAACTCTTGAGTATGCACTGCTCCTGGTGCGTTTTGGATTGTGACGAGGCACAGATCCTAGCCCCGTCGCCTTCACCGTGCAGAGACTGTCCGGGAGAAAGACGGATAGAAGGTGCGTTGGCAAGGTCACCACGGACGGCAATTCTGCGGACACCCGTGTCCTTAGTTGCTGCTACCAACTCCTCGACTGTAGCGGCTGATTTTGTGCCAAGTGCATTTTCTGAAGCGCTCATGCGACCATCTTCCATGACATCAACATATTCTCGGTAGACTACACCACTTGACTTGCAGGAGCGGCTATCCCCACCCTCCCGATGGGCTGAGATTGGCGATGCCGTCAACCTCTGGTTGGTCGGCAACACGGACACTGGCCCTGAGGGCGGCGCAGCTAGTTGCTATCAGCCGATCTCGAACTGCCGGTTTGACAAAACACCAACGATAATGCGGTCGTCCAATGCTGCTCAGAGCAGCCCGATGTTGCGCTCCATCGTCTTAATCACGTCGTCCATCTTCCCGTTCCAGACCTGTTTGGCAACGCTAAGGGTGAAGCGCAGCCCCATGATCTACAAAGGCAGCGCCCGAGACCCTATGTCCGGTTCGTACGCGCTCCACCATCGAATGGAATTGGGTTCATTCGCAGCTTCTGCGCCAGATGGATTGCAGCCTTCACTACAATCTTTGCTCTCTTTAAGAATTTAGGGTGGGAGGAAAAATATTGCTTGTCATGGCAAAGCTCTTCATCCCAATCAGCCCACGCACCTGCATACCAGTGACGCGGAGCATGAAAGAACCCGTAATCGGCGTTTCCATCTCTCAGAGAATGGGCAACGAGTTCAATGTAGGAGAGCGGCGTCTTAAAATTTCTGACGACCGTCCGGACGCTATTCTTTTCATCCTTGCTGGTAATGAAGTACGCGGCCACCCGGCCCCACATTCGGGCGTCATAGTGCAGCTGACCTGTACTGGAAAGCCTGGCCGCCAGGGCAATGCACTTGTCCCGCCATTCCGGTCCCTTTTGTTCATACTGATCTGCACCCACGAAAAACCCGCCGTCCAACGAGATCAAGCGGTCAAGAAAAGTTTTCAGACGGGTAGACATCGCTGACTGGTTGACGCCCGTCGAACAAAGCATGACGTCGCACTTGAGAACCAGAGGATAAAGTTCCTGCATGGGATCCCAAGGGAAGCAGTTACAGGGAAATCCGCAAAGCGCGCTGCTTGTCGAATAGCACCCTTCGCATGGTTCGACGTTGTATTCCCTAAGCGCAATCTCGGTGATCTCGTAGGCTGGATTTCCGCGAAACGGCTCGACCGCGGATCGAAGCAGCAATTGACTGTTAGAGAGTTCCTGCGCAGCCGAACTGAAGCTGGATCGCCCAGAACCATGAAT
>DATBZX010000213.1:0-3831 GCA_036512955.1 Terriglobales bacterium | reverse complement strand
ATGGCTTCCGTACCTACGAAGCGATGGAAATAGCCCTATATCACACCTTGGGACGCCTACCCGAGCCGGAATCAACCCACAGATTCTGCTGAGGAGGCATATTTCTTAACGACTTGCGTGTTTCGCTTCGTGTGCGCCAAGCACGATACAGTGTTGCGGCCTATTGGGACTGTTCTCTCCTTTAATTCTAACAGCTGCAGTTTTGGCCATCACCTATTAGGTTGCCCTACCCTCGGTCATGTTACCTAAATTATGCGCATACTTCGGCATTTCCTGGAGCTGCCGAGTGATCTCCGGTCCTCATCGGCCCTGCCGTTTCGGGTCTTGATGCTTCGCTGAGTTAGTTTGTTCTCGTCTTTTCGTGACCCTTCTTTCTAACTGATTGGATTTGCAGGATAACTAGCGCATAGAGTTTTATGCGCTACTCAGCATGTGAGCGGCGTAGCCACCACCGGCAGGAATCCTGTGGGGCCAACCGTAATGGCGCGGAGTCGATCCATGAGCCGCTGCAGCAATCCTTTTTCCTGATACTGATCGCTGTAGCTGATGCCGACTCGCCCAGAATGCCGCCAGATCTTGGCAGCCACAAACAGAAAACGCAGACGCGCCGTAGCTAAGGTCGTATGCTTCAGATGGTCGGTCTGGACTTCTTCTTCCCGGTTGAACAGCAGCAACCAGCAGTTCAGGTTATAGGCCAGCATTACCAGCTGAAAATGCACGCAGTTGGTAGCCCAGCGCTGGGAAGGGTGTGCCGCCAGTCCCGCGTCATTGTTGGCTTCCTTGACCAGATTCTCCGCTGCCGCCCGCTGATTGTAGAACCACACCAGAGGAGCAATCTCACCGTCCATGTTGGTGACGAACACCCGATAGAGATATTGCGGAGTGTCCAACAGTTGATACTGCTCGCGCTTTTGTGGCGGCTTGTCGTTCTTATAGCGCAGGGCGATAAAGCGGTAGGCTTTCCCCCAGCCTTCCGGTTGGTAGCAGAATTCACACTCCTGGTCGGCGTCGGTCTGGGGCGAGGGCTGCCACGCGGCGGCTTGCAGGTGATCCAACAGGCGAGACGTCTTGCGGGCCACCAGGATGAAGCACGCTTTGGCGTGCTCGTAGGCTTGCACCGCCTCCCAACAATAGAACCCGGAATCGGCCCGGGCGAAGAGGCGACCAACGCAACTCGGCAGGGCCGCGAACACCGCCGTCAAATGACGCGCAATCTGTTTTCCGTCGGGCCGGTCGCCGTTGCGTAGCTCCCCCCAAATGTACTCGCGGGTCTCGGCGATGAAGGTAAGGATCGGCTGATAGCTTTTCTTCCCTTGGTTCTTCGGGTTGTAACTCTTGCGTGCCCCCATCTGGTTGCCATACAGGGTGTGCACGGTGGTGTCGGTGTCCACGGTGATCGCGGGCAACTTCAGGTTCGCTGCTTCCCAGACCCGCTGGCGCAGAACTTGCTGCAGTTCCAATAACTGTCGTGCCACGGTCAAATGCAGCGACGCGCAAAACCGCCAGAACGTGCTCTGCCCGGGCAAGCTTGCCACCTTCAGCAGCCCGGTCAGCATCGGATCGTTGGCAACAAAGCGCAGGTGATTGAGACGGGAGAACCCGACATAGATGGCCAACACCATGGCCATCACGAATTGATAGACGCTCATGAAACGCGGCCTGCGTTTCACCCTCAGCATTTCCTCCACCAGCTTCTGGAACTCCAACTTCTCCAGCATGGTGGCCACCGGGAAAAGTCCGCCGTAGGGAGTCAGATTCTTGCCGTCAAAGTCGAATGGAGTCGAACCCGCGATTTTATTGGGTTCTGGAGTAACTGCTGGAGGGCCTTGCTTGGAGCGGGTTTTGCCGCTATGCTTCTTTTCGTTCTTCACCTTTTGGGTGACCTCCTGGAAATCGGCTCGCGAAGGTGCGAACTTCGCCACCTCTTCTGTTTTACAACAGGATTTCCAGGGTCCCCAGAGGGTTCTCTTCCTCAGCTCCTCTTTAGCTCCTCAAACGCTGTGCATAGGTCAGGTTGAAGTGCGGCTTCAGTTCTTCCGGGTCGTAGGGGCTGATGAGATGACACGGCCCAAGGCTTTGCCGATGCTTCTAGACAACTGCGGGGGTTTCTCCCTTCGGGCAAAATCCGATGATGGATCGATCATCGAGAGAGAGGCAATTCGGGTTTAGGGAATCCCGCTGACATTTTCGCTTCGGGCCGAGCTGTCGCAATAGTTGCCACTCCAGTCACGCAACTTCGCCGCACTTGGGCGGCTCCACTTGCTTCTGTCGTCCCGATTCGCGATGGCCGCGCGTGTTCGCCTCGATGTTCCCACCAACGACGCGCTGGCAGGCAACTCCGATAAAGGCCGCCTCCCTTCAACTCGGCCACTTTGACAGTGTAACGCCCAAACCGCCGAACTATCTTCCTCGCTGCTATTTTCGCGGATTAGGAACGAGCAAAGCCCATGTGTCCGGAAATACCCTCGGTTGCGAAGCGGTTGATTTGGCAGTTGACCGCGTCGCCAAGCTCAGTTGCCAACAAATCGCCCTCCCATGCGCGGAGACATGGCGCTGCCCTGTGAAAACCGTCAGGAGCCGGGTCCCCCTTGAGTCGCGAGCAATCCGGACACTGCCGACTTCGTCTCGGCGTGAGGGGGGGTATATGACGTGTACCGCGTCTGAGATTCGCACTCAAGTTTTGGGCTTTAAAACCCCTAATTTCAGATTTCAACTGGGGATTCAAGTCCAGCAGTGTTGCTCAACTCCCATCCCGCCCGGTTGTCGATTTAAGGAGCTGCGCGGACTGCGACAGATGTCCAAGACCTCATACTTGCTCTGAATTTTCCAAAAGCATTGTTGACCATCTGCAAAGCCGCAGCACCGTGCGGATGGACGGCAGCATTTGGCCTCGGCAAGGTTGACTCTGGATCTCTGCCGGCCAACGCGGAAACAATGCACCTACTCTACTCGCGGCCTCTGGAACTGCAGCCGAAAGGCTGGGTAAGCCGCGTAACTCGTCACGCAAGGACAAGCAAGCACCTTTCATAGTGCACGAAGATGTCGGAACTCCGGGACGACCTGGAAGGAAGTCGCGGGAGCATTGACGGTTTCTCCAACCAGGTCGATGAGTGCAGGAGAAGCGTTGCCCAGGAATCTCGAACCCTCGCGGATGTGCGCGATTCTTCCGGGGTCGAATCCCATCAATTGCGCGCAGGTTGCGTCGGCTGCAACCGGGTCGTCGGCAAGTACGATTTTTCCCAGAGGACGGGGCGTGCCGTTAAGAGGCCCGTTTCCTTCCATCGCTACGATGCCGTCAGCGATAACGAAGTGGATCGGAAGGGTGGCGCACAGATCGAGGATGCTTTCCTGAATGCCCTTCCAGTGGAGGATGTTCTTCGGCCATCCATATCTCGCACCCGGCACTACGCCAAACATGTTCTTCATGCTGAGCGTGACGCCGGACCAGTGGTGGGTCTTGATCTTTGGCATGGAAACAAGGAAATCCGCTTCCAGCACTGCCCGAGGGAGCCAGAGATCCCTCATGCCCGTATAGCTCGCCCGTAACGCAGTGCGAATCAGTTGGTCGCGATTGAGGTCGACGAATCGGATTCGTTCGTCTCGAAGAGACTGCTCATAACCACTCTGTGAGAGCACCAGTTGAGTGTCGCGTTGGTGTCCCGGTCCCTCGGCTACCAACACGGATTTGGCGCCCAGCCGGCGAAATGATTCGGCCGCGGCGAGGACCAGCAATGGATGGGTATTGATTGCATCGCCTGGAATGTAGTCGACCAAGTTGGGCTTGAGCAGCACCGTCTTGCCTCCGACGTCAATCGGAAAGAGGCGGAGGCC
>DATBZX010000212.1:0-3050 GCA_036512955.1 Terriglobales bacterium | reverse complement strand
AGCCTTCCTGCAGTACACCGGCGGCACCACCGGAGTGGCCAAGAGCGCGGTGCTAACACACGGCAACCTGGTGGCGAACGTGCAGCAGTTGGGGGCGTGGATGGCGCGTGACTTGGTGGACGGCAAGGAGGTGTTCGTCTGTCCGTTGCCGCTGTATCACGTCTACGCACTGACCTCCAGTCTTGTGTTCATGAAGGTCGGCGCGCATACCGTCCTGGTGACCAACCCGAAGGACATGCACGCCTTCATCCACGACCTCAAGAAATACCCCTTCACGATCATCATCGCTGTCAATACGCTGTACCGGGCGCTGCTCGATGCGCCTGAATTTGCGGAGGTCGACACGCGCGCCCTGAAGGTGACCAGCGCCGGGGGCATGGCCGTACAACGCGCGGTGGCCGAACGCTGGAAGCAGCGCACCGGCGTGACCATCATCGAAGGCTACGGATTGACCGAGGCCTCTCCGGTGGTGATAGCCAACCCACTGGACACCGAGGAGTGGACCGGAGCCATCGGCATGCCACTTCCGTCGACGCAAGCCACTATCCTCGACGAGAGCGATAAAGAACTCGCGGTCGGCGAGGTGGGAGAGATCAGCGTGCGCGGCCCGCAGGTCATGCGGGGGTACTGGAACCGGCCTGATGAGACGGAGAAAGTTTTCACCCTCAACGGCTGGTTGCGCACCGGCGACATGGGGTTCGTGGACGAGCGCGGCTACTTCAGAATCACGGACCGGAAGAAGGACATCATTGTGGTCTCCGGCTTCAATGTCTTCCCGAATCAGATCGAAGAGGTCGTCGCAATACATCCCGGCGTGGCCGAGGTTGGAGCGATAGGCGCACACGACGACAAGTCCGGCGAGGTCGTCAAGATCGTCGTGGTGAAAAAGGATCCGGCGCTCACGGAACAGACCCTGCTCGAACATTGCCGACAATACCTGACCGGCTACAAGATGCCCAAGATCGTCGAGTTCCGTAGCGAGCCCCTGCCGAAGTCAAACCTGGGTAAAATCCTGCGCCGTCAATTGCGCGAAGCACCGGCTCCGGTTGGCGCCGTTCCGACGGGCAGTACCACAACACCTTGAGTGGAGCGCAGCCGACGAAACGGCCCATGCGCTCACCACTGTCGAGATGCCTCGAATCTATGGCTCGACGCCAAGCAGCGCAGCACGCGATGGTCCACTTCCCTTGAGCCCGAGCGGCAGAGTTTAGTCAAGTGTTGGTCGCGTTTACTACTTCTTGCCAAACACCTCTTTGAGCAGGGCGGTTGTTTGCGCTGCGGGATCGGTGCGGATCTGCTTTTCCTCCTGCCCCAGTTCGTAGAACAGACCATCGAGGGCCTTGCCCACCACGTAGCTATCGAGGTTGAAGCTCTGGCCTCCCAGCAATGGGCCGGCCATGGAGTTCTGGGCTATCGCGTTGAATTGCTTGATGACGCCTACGTTCTCCATCGACTGGTGCACGATGGGAGTGAACGCCTGGGTCAACTCCATGGTACTGGTCTTCTTGAAGTAGTCCGTGGCTGCGGTGTCGCCGCCCGACAGAATCTTTCGCGCATCCTCAAAGGTCATTTTGGTGATGGCGTTGATAAAGATCTGCTGGGCCGCAGGCGCGGCTTGCTCGGCGGCACGGTTCATGGACAATTCGAGCTCATCGAGCTGCGCGCCCATACCCATCATCCGCATTCCCTTGCCGACGGTCTGAAGTTGGCTGGGCAGCAGGATCTTGATGGCCTGGTTCTTGAAGTAGCCGTCCACCCGTCCGGTGGAAGCTACCGCCGTTCCCGTGCTCTTTGTCAGCGCCTCTTTCAGGCCGCCGGCAATCTTGTCGTTGCTCAACGCCATTCCGGGCAGGTTAGTGGATTGCGTACTCGTTTGAGCTTTCTTCCAAAGGTCCTCCAACTGTGCCTGAGCGGTGCAGCAGGATAGGAGGACTCCGCATATCAAGGTGATGGAGAATCCCCATCGTTTCATGGCTGGCCTCCGGGACACCTAAGCAGGGACAAATTTCAGGTGAGGCGGCTTAGTTCAGGATCATCTGAATGGGCGAGAGAACATCGCCCCCCGTAATTGTAAGCCCGCTCCGGAGTGCTGGGCTCCTCGCAGTCATTGCGGGTTATGTCGAACTTTCTGAAACCATATTCTGGGGACGTGCCGCAATCTTGAGCGCTTCCCGTTCGATGCCGCTTAGCATGCCCCTGAACACGATGGCGTGGAAGGGCAGCACGCTGTACCAGTAAACCAAGCCGAACAAGCCTCGCGGCCGAAATAACGCCGACTGGCGCAAAACGCATTGGCGATCATTGAGCGCTTCAATTCGGAACTCAAGCAGCGCCTCACCTGGCAACTTCATCTCGGCGCGCAAGGCCAACCGGCAGTCGCGCTCGAAACCCACGACGCGCCAGAAGTCCAGCGCTTCTCCGTATGCGACGACTTCTGAATCCCTCCGCCCTCGTCGCAGACCTGGGCCTCCAGCCAACTGATCCATCCATCCGCGGATCTTCCAGAGAATATCGGCGGCGTACCAACCGTTTCCACCGCCAACCCGGCACACGGATCGAAAGACCGCCCACGCAGGTGCTTCCACGGTGACCTGCCGAACGTCACGGAAAACGGTTCCGCCTGCCCAGTCTGGATCGCCTGGAATGGGACCAGCCATCGACCAACTGGTTTCCACGTTGTGTTCAGCCATCTTGTCGAGAGCTGCGTGTATGGCCTCGCGGACGCCGAGAAGTTCCTGCGGGATGAGACCAGCGATGCGATTATCCCGACAGACCACCGGATTCTTAAGTCCTTCCGCCAACGGGCTGGCAATGGTGTTGCTGAGAGGCGTGATCAACTGGATCCAGTAAGAACTCAAACGTGGTGTCAATACGGGTACGGGAATGACGAGTCGGCGGCGCAGTCCCAACTCTTCCGCCATGATGCTCATGATGTCGCGATAGCAAAAGACATCTGGGCCGCCAATGTCGAACACGCCACCGGCGGTCTCCGGTACTGCGAGAACACCGACTAGATACCCGATTACATTTCTGACCGCGATCGGCTGGCA
>DATBZX010000211.1:0-22985 GCA_036512955.1 Terriglobales bacterium | reverse complement strand
GCTTCGCGCGGCCAAGGCACGCACCAAAGAAACACTCGACCAGGCTATCACCGAGGCTCTGCCATGCATCACTCCCGGCAATGCCCAAGCCTGGTTCAGACTAGCTCTCAACGGTCTACAGTAAAACAGAAAATGCTCTAGGTAGTGGGTGTTCCCAGAGCTCGCTAAATCCCGAGCCTCTTCACTTCTTCGTTGTAGTACTTGCGGTACAGGATGTCCCACTCCTGCGAGCCTTCCAGGATGGTGCGGCGCTGGCTGCCGGGCTCCTCACTCCACTCGCATCCAGGATGCTCAAGTTGATCTTCATAACACCCTAGGGCGCCAGGCTTGGCATGTGCGCCAAGCGCTCGCAATCCTCTGGGAGTCTCACAACCTAACCGAGGCTGCATCACGCGCTGAAAATCGACCGGCGACTCTTCTTTGCCTGGTCTCCGCGCGTGTCACGCGCCACATGGCGATCAAAACCATCACTCCACGTCTAGCCTAGGCAGCTTTGTGCGCTACCGGCTTGTCGACCTCGCCGGGTTCGGAGATCACTTCACTCGAAAACGAAAGATTTTCCTCGCCTGCTTGCTCCACGAGTTTGCGTTTTCTCCACTTGCTGAGAAAGGTTGCGAGTGTGCCAATGACGATTACCGCCGCCGCGAACGGGATAAAGAGCCATGAGGTCCAGCCCTTGGCAGCGGGTTTAGTGGCGACTTCTGCGTATGCGCTGGCAGCCGCAGCGGACGAACTGGCGGCCGCGGCCGGCGCCGCGGCGTCATCAGCAGATTTGCTGGCAGTCTCCGCAGACGGATTGGCAGTCACAGCGGGTGCAGTGGTGGCCGCAGCATGCGTTGCGGGCCGTTTCACAGGACTGGCTGTTGCTCGAGCCGAGTGTGGGGCGGCCGCAGCAGCGGGCTCCGCAGGAGCACTAACAGTCGCAGCAGTGGGTGGAACGGCCGCCGGCGCAGGCGGAGTAGCGGGAGCAACAGGTGCGACGACAGGTGCAGCGGTCGCCGCGGGTGGGACGGCAGCCGGTGCAGGCGGAGTTGCGGGAGCATCAGGCGTGACGACAGGCGCAGGGGTTGTCGCGGGTGCAGCCGGAGGCACGGCAGTTTGCGCTGGTGGAGCAACTGGTGCAGCAGCAGGGGCCGAGGCGGGCACGGCCGGTTCCGCAGGCGCGGTGGCAGACGGAGTTGGTGCGGGAGCCGCCGCAGTGGGAGTGTTGATCTGGTCGGGAGTGGGGCTCGTTGCTGGAGTTTGGGCAAAGCCCAATGTGACCAGCAGGGCCGATACAACGATTAGCAGGAATACTCGCTTCATGGAATCCTCCGAGGAGTCTCGCCTTGCGGTGGACTGAAATACAGCTTGGGTTTTGATCTTGCTTCCGATTCTGATATCGAATCGAACTCTTGCGTGTTCGGGGTCCTCGGCCAGAAAAACGTGGAGGATAAGCTGAAACAACTCAACCTTAGTCGGTAGAAGTCTGACTGTCTGGTTCAAATCGCTCACATTTAGGGAGGCAACTGAAATCTTCCCAGTCAGCTAAATGCAACTGCATTTGTCCGGGGAAAGATTGTTCGGTTATCTGTAGGAGGCGGGATGCAGCGAGCTAGATGCCGAGTTTCTTCACTTCTTCGTTGTAGTACTTGCGGTACAGGATGTCCCACTCCTGCGAGCCTTCCAGGATAGTGCGGCGCTGGCTTTCGATCTTCTGCCGGGCGGCAGCGTCGATCTTGGCCTCCTCGGCCATCAGCAACTCCAGCACGCGGCGGGATTCCTGCCGGATAGTGTTGCGGTCTTCAATGAAGTCCACGCTGTCGGTCTCCGCCAGAGTGTCGGCCACGGCATGCGCCAGCTTGTTGATCTTCTCGCGGCTGATCCTCATAGCACGGCCTTGTACTTGCGCACCAACTCGTTCTTGATCTTCTTGAACATTTCCTGGTAGTTGGCGCCGCTCTGGCGCATCTCGTCGGAGTAGGTCTCGAGGATGATGCGGACCTCATCGTTGATGCGGTCCTCGAGGGTCAATTCGTCCAGCAACGCAGCCTGCACGCGGTCGCGCGCCAGTTGCTGGTCGTGGGCCTCGATGAACTCACCGTCGATGAGCTTTTTGGTGACTTCGCGGGCCAGATAGCCCACATATTCTTTGGAGAAGTGCATGCGTGTCGGAATCAGTTGTCAGAACACCTGATTTTACCACAGGATTTCGGCCTCTCCGGCCAACGACAGGCATTGACGCCGGGTGCACCGCTCGAAAGCGAAGCGTAGAGCGGGCTGAGCGCTCGTGTCCTCCCCTGATTAGCATTGTCGCGCGATCCGCGGTTGCCTTTGCTTGAAGCCTTCTCCGTGTCCTCTGTGTCTCCGAGGTGAAGTTGGCGTTCTCGAAACCCTCTCTCACGCTATAATGCTGCTCACCTCATGGCCCTGAACTCTGGCTCCAAACTAGGACCCTACGAAATAGTTGCGTTGATCGGTGCTGGTGGTATGGGTGAAGTCTATCGCGCCCGCGACCAACGCTTGGGGCGCGATGTCGCTGTCAAGATTCTGCCTGCTTCCTTTGCCGCCGATCCCGATCGCTTGCGGCGCTTCGAGCAGGAGGCGCGTGCCGTGGCCGCGCTCAATCACCCCAACATTCTCGGCGTTCACGACCTTGGCCAGCAGGACGGCATGCCTTACATGGCTTGCGAACTGCTGGAGGGCGACACCCTGCGGGCCATCCTCGCCCGCGGACCGCTCTCCCATCGCAAATGTATCGACTACGCCATCCAAATCGCCCATGGCCTGGCGGCTGCCCACGGCAGAGATATCGCCCATCGCGACCTGAAGCCCGACAACATCTTCATTACCCGCGAAGGCCGGGTGAAGATCCTCGACTTCGGTCTGGCCAAGACCATCGAAAAGAATCTCGACAGTAAAGACACGCACCTTGCTACCATGACCTCCGACGGGCCGCTGACCGGAGTAGGCACCGTCGTGGGCACCGCGGGATACATGTCGCCCGAGCAGGTTCGTGGTGCTACCGTAGACTGCCGCACCGACATTTTCAGCTTCGGGGCTGTTCTCTACGAGATGCTCAGTGGCGTCCGTGCTTTCCAGCGCGATACCACTGCCGAGACGATGACCGCGATCCTTCACGACGATCCGCCCGAGTCGCCGTCTGGGGGCCGTCCGATTCCGCCAGCCCTCGATCGCATCGTGCATCACTGCCTCGAGAAGGCTCCAGAGCAGCGTTTTCAGTCGGCTCGCGATATGGCTTTCGATCTCGAGTCGGTCACCACGCTCACGGCGTCTGGCGGTCTTTCCGCCGCCAAGGTCAAGGAGCGCAAGACTCGGTCGTCCCTGATCGCTGCTGCCGCGGCTCTGGTGTTGCTGGCCGGTTTGGCAGGATGGCTGCTGTCCTCGGCTCGCCACCCCGCGACCGGTGCGCAGTTTCATCAGGTCACCTATCGCCGCGGCACGCCCGGCACAGCGCGTTTCTCACCTGACGGCCAGACCGTCGTTTATACCGCCGCATGGGAGGCTGCCGAGCCCGAACTCTACAGCGTGCCTGCCGACGGAGTCGGTGGCCATCCCATGGGCATCAAGGACGCACGCCTGCTGGCAATATCCAGCAAGGGCGAACTTGCCGTGGCGCTGACTCCGCAGCCGATCACTACGCTTCTTGCTCCTGGCAATCTGGCGCGTACCACGGGCAATAGCGCTCCCAAGCCCGAGATCGAAAACATCCAGGCCGCCGACTTCCTCCCCGATGGCTCAGCTCTCGCCATCGTGCGCTATGTGCCTGCCGATTTCATGTGTCAGCTCGAGTACCCCATCGGCAAAGTGCTCTTTCGTGAGAAGCTCATCGACGACCTTCGCTTCTCGGCCAACGGCAAGTACCTCGCCTTCATCGCCCACACCAATCCCAGTGACGATCGCGGTACGGTCATGATCCTGCGGACCACCGGCGAGAAAGTCGCCGCCAGCCCACTTTACGAAAGCTCCGAAGGCTTGGCTTGGAGCGTCGGCGGCGATGAAGTCTGGACCAGCTCTCCTCTCGAATCCGGAGAAGTCCACGCCTTATCGATTTCGGGCAAGACCCGCGAGCCGCTGGCCATGCCCGGCCGTCTTCACCTGCGCGACATCTCCTCCAAAGGTCAACTCCTGGTGGGGCAGGGCATCGCTCGCCGCGGCATCGTCGTCTCCAGCAATCACGGCGAGTCGCTGCGCGACCTCTCTTGGCTCGACTTCAGCTATCTCCGCGACATTAGCGACGACGGCAAGATGATCCTCTTTGAGGAGGAGGGATCTTCCACGACCAACTACACCGTGTACGTACGTGACGCGGACGGTTCGGCCGCCGTTCCCATCGGCGAGGGATACGCGGCATCTCTCTCGCGCGACAAGAAGTGGGCTCTGGCCATCAAGCTCACCGAGCCCAACCATGAGGTATGGCTGTTGCCCATCGGACCCGGCGAGCCTCGCCGTGTCAATCCGCCCAACCTCGTTCCCGCGAATGTCCTTCCCCGGTTTTTATCCGACGGCAAGCGGATCGTCTACTCCGCGATCGAAGCCGGACAACGTTTTCCTCGAGTTTATTTGCAGGACCTGAATGGGGGTGCGCCCAAGCCGATCTCACCCGAAGGTATGGGGAATCGAGAGATTTCTCGTGATGACAAATGGGCGCTCGTGGGCGTCAGACGCACCGCCTCAGGCAAGCTAAATACATCCCTGCTGTCCATAGACGACGCTAAGATAGTTGAAATCAGGGGCCTGAAGGACGACGAAATGGCCTTGCGATGGACCACGGATGGCCAGCTCTACGTTGCCTCCGCGGATACAAGTGGCGCAGGCGTAAAGGTCGAGAAACTCAACCCGCATACCGGAGCGCGCACCCCATGGCGCGTACTTGCCACGGCGCCCATCGGAGGCGTGGTCCCGGACCCGCCCATCATCACGCCCGACGGCAACACCTACGGCTTCGACTACCGCGTCCGGTTGTCCGATCTCTATACCGTCACCGGCGTGCGCTGAGGTTTCGGCCGGAACTGGCAGTCGCTGTTGCCGCAGTTGGACGCATCCCGTTGCTTTGTCCCGCCCGCTTCGGAGTATGATGAGCTTTCGCTGCGACGCCGTACGCACCGCGCCGCAGCCGCGAGAAACTGCTATGTCCGACGATCTCTCCAGCCTGAAAGACGACATGGTGGCGTTCATTCTTGGCCACGGCATGAGCCGCTTCCAGGGATACGTCACCGAAGACGTTCACAGCGTGATGTGGGATCCGCGCGACAATCCCGAAAGCTGGAAGGACTTTGTCGAGCTGGCCAAAAAAGCCGGTTGCGCCTTTCTCTCCATGGACGAGGAAGTGCTCGAGCGCGACGAACTCGACTACCTCGTCCAGCGCCTGCAACAGGCCACCTATCCCAGCGACGACGACATCGAGGAAGCCCGCTGGCTGCGCAGTTTCATCGGCAAGACCGGCTTCCTGCAACTGGGCTGGCCACATCAGGGCATCATGTTCCTCTATGAAGTCTCGACCGAGTGGTACGAGCGCTATCAGCGCCTGCTCGACCTGGTCGAAGACTTCGGCACGCTGACCGTCGACGATAACGACCAGGACGAAGAACGCTAAGTGCGCTGGCACCTCCGCGACGCTGCACCTTCCGACATCGAGCAATTGACTCGCGAGGCCGGACTGTCGCCGGTCATCGCGCGCTTGCTCGTGGCGCGCGGCATAACAACTCCGGAACAGGCACGGGAATTCCTGGCTCCCTCCCTTTCTCACCTGCACTCTCCCTACCTCATGGCCGGGCTGCGCACTGCGGTCGAGCGTTTGCGTGCTGCTATCGAGCGTAGCGAAACCATCTTCATTTATGGCGACTACGACGTGGACGGCACCACCGCCATCGTGATCCTCAAGGCCGCACTGGAGATTTGCGGCGGTAAGGTGGAGTACCACGTGCCACACCGCATCCGCGAAGGCTACGGCATGCGCGATGAAGTCATCGAGCAGGCGGCGGCCGATGGCGTCAGGTTGATCATAAGCGTTGATACCGGCATTCGCGCCTTCGCCGCTGCGGAGGCTGCCGCGCGCTGCGGCGTCGATCTTATCGTCACCGACCACCACTTACCCCAGGCGGAAGGCGTCCCCAAGGCGTTGGCAGTGGTGAACCCCAATCAGCACGGCTGCGAATATCCCTGCAAGTCGTTGTGCGGCGCAGGCGTAGCCTTCAAAATTGCGCAAGCTCTGCTCGAAGATGCCGGACGCGCCAACCTGTTGCCATCGTTCCTGAAGATTGTTGCCATTGCGACTATTGCAGACGCAGTTCCACTGATTGGCGAGAACCGTGTGTTTGCCAAACTGGGATTGCAGGGATTGCGTGATCCGCGCAATGCCGGGCTACGCGCCCTTCTTGCCAACTGCCAGATCGACGGCTCGCGCCCACTGAGCGCTGGGGACATCGCCTTTCGCGTGGCGCCTAGGCTCAACGCTGCCGGACGCATGGATCTCGCCGAGCGCGTCATCGAACTCTTCGCGGAAAAGGATGAAGCCAGGGCCACCGAGATGGCTACCCGCCTCAACGAACTCAACGGCGATCGCCAGGTTGAAGAGCAGCGCATCCTTGACGAGATCTTCCGCCAGATCGACTCAACCCCCGAATGGAAGGACGCATACTCGCTGGTGGTCGTCGGAGAGAACTGGCATCGCGGGGTGATCGGAATCTGCGCCACTCGAGTGGTCGAGCGCTACCACCGGCCGGCCCTTGTATTTGCCTGCGACAACGGTGAAGCCTACGGCTCGGGACGATCCATCGAAGCCTTCCATTTGCTCGATGCCCTGGAGTCTTGTCCCGAACTGTTTACCCGTTATGGAGGACACTCGCACGCCGTGGGCTGCGCCCTCCCGGCAGACCGACTGCCGGAGCTTCGGTCGCGACTGGACGCCTATGCCCGCCAGCGGCTCGTGCCCCGGGACTTCGTCCCCGTGCTGGAGTACGACGGCGAGATAACGCTCGACGATGTGCATCAGGGCTTTTGGGAGTCACTGGCCAAGCTGGAGCCATTCGGATCAGGCAATCCCACGCCGGTATTTGTAGCGCGGAGGATAAAGCTGGTGCAACCGCCTCGCATCATGAAAGAGAAGCATCTCAAACTGCGGGTGGCCGCGGCTAGCCCGAAAGGCAACGGGCAATCGCAGCGACCGCAGGAGGTTGTAGGCTGGCGCATGGCCGAGCGCGCCGCTCGAGAGTCCCTGCTGCTGGGCGATGTTCTCGATCTGGCATTTACCGTGGACTACAACACCCACCCGGATTTCGGCGGTGTGCAGCTGACGTTGACGGACTTTGCCCGTCCCTCTGGGGTGTCGGCGGTGCCTGCAACCGAGAGCCGCCACGCCTAGTTCGGCTTTACTTTGTGCTTCCTTCGGCGATAGTATTCAGCACCAATGGAAGCGGCAGTCCAGCAAGTCTGCGCCAGTTGCGGCAACCCTGCGTTGCCGGATGGAAAACTCTGTCTGTTTTGCGGAGATGTGCTGCCCGATTCTCTGGAAAAGGCCTCAACCATCGCTAATCTGCCCAACCCGAATTCTGGATCCGAGTCGGCGACACCTGGGCCGCCGGAGTATGCCGGTTTCTGGCTGCGGGTCTGGGCGGGCGCGATCGACGTTTTCATCGAGTTAATTGGAGCCCTGCTGTTTTCAGGCCTCGTCTATTACTCCATAATCCTGTTTGCCGATAGCAGCTATGGGCTGACTCACGCCACAGCGGCATACGTAAGCGGGATTGCTGCGATCGCGTTCCTGAGCGTGGGCGCCTGGCTGTATTGCGCCTTCACCGAAAGCTCCAGCCATCGCGCCACCCTCGGCAAACGTATCGTCGGCTTGCAAGTCGTTACCGCGTCGGGCGACCGCTTGTCGTTTGGACAGGCGACAGTCCGTCACTTCATGAAATTTCTGTCGTTGTTCACAGCCGCCGTCGGATTCATGATGGCGGGATGGACCAAACGCCGCCAGGCTCTGCACGACATGCCTTCCGACTGCGTCGTCATCCGCGTTCCCCCAGAACGTTTCTCGATCTTGCGCCGCTAGTGCCGCCGTGCTGTCTCCGTCGATCGACCACGATTGGCATCCCTCCAACCGCACGGGTTAATATCGAAACCAGATGTCTCAATCCGTCGCTCAAGTACGCAAATGGCTGGTGGGGTTTGGTGTTGCCCTGCTCATTGTGGTGACGGCCTCCTATTTCATCGCCAAAACCAGGGTGAGGCCCCAGTTACATAGCATCCCGAAGCAATTGGGAATTGACATCCAGCAGACCAGCGAAGGTTTCTCGCTTTCCAAGTCGGAGGGCGGGCGCACGATTTTCACCATTCGCGCCTCCAACGCCGTGCAATTCAAGAAGGGCGGCCACGCCGACCTCAAGAATGTGCACATCGTGGTTTACGGCAAGGCGCATGAGCGCTACGATCAGATATACGGCAAGGAGTTTACCTACGATCCGGAAAGCGGCGAAATCGCCGCCGTAGGCGAAGTGAATATCGACCTCCAGGGTTATGCCGAAGGACCAGCCAAGCCCGACCAGGCGCCGCCTGAAGAGCTCAAGAACCCGATCCACATCACTACCAATTCCCTCACGTTTAACCAGAAGTCGGGCACGGCCCACACCGATGACGAGGTGGAGTTTCGCACCCTGCAGGCATCCGGCACCGCCAAAGGTGCCGACTACGATTCCAACACCAACCAGTTGCAATTGAAGTCCGATGTGCACATCGTCACTACCGGAGACAATGCCGCCGACATTACCGGTTCCAGTGGAAGCATCCAGAAGGATCCGCGACAGGCTGTTCTGCTCGGGGCCGCGATCTACCAGCCCAATCGCACCTTGACCGCCGACAAGCTCATCATGGTGTTCGAGTCGGACAACACCATCGAGCACGCGCAGGCTGAGGGTAACGTCAATATCGAGGTACGCGGACCAACCATCGTCGACATCAGTGGTCCGCGCGGCGACCTCAACATGGGACTGCAAAATGCGGTGCAGCAGGCCATCGTTTCCGGCGGAGCGAGGTACAACACGCGCGGCGAAAACCTCAGCCACGGCTCCGCCGACACCTTCATTCTCGACTTCGAGGCCAACAATCAGCCCAAATTCTTCCACATGGTGAAGAACGCGCACATGCGGCAGGAACCCCAGCCCGGCAAGCCTGGCTCTCCGGGACAACCCATGGAAATTGCCGCTGACGAGCTCAATTTTGTGGTGGAGAACGGCAACGAACTCAAGACCGGCGACACGGTCGGCAAGGCGCAGATCACGATTTTTCCGTCGCCCGCCGGAGCCAAGCCTGCTAAGTCCGCTCCGAAAGCCGGACAGGATTTTGGTTCAGCCAATGGCACCACGGTGGCCACGGCAGGCAAGTTCCACGCCACCTTCGGCGCAGACAATCGCATGCAGTCGTTGCACGGCTCACCGGATGCCCGCATAGTGTCCACCACGCCCGGACAGCCGGAGAAGATTAGCACCTCGCAAAACCTCGACCTCACTTTCGCTCCCGACGGAGGCGCGGAGAAGCTCGTTCAGACCGGTGACTTCATTTATCACGAGCCTTCGCCGAAACCTGATACCGGCGGGCGCGCCATGTTTGCGGACAAGGCCACCTATACGCCTGCTGACCAGATACTGGTGCTAAACGGTTCGCCGCGCGTCATCGATGGCGGCATGACCACAACCGCCGACGTCATCCGCCTCAACCGCCAGTCGGGCGAGGCCTTTACCGACGGCAACGTCAAGACCACCTACAGCGACCTCAAGCCGCAGCCCGACGGGGCCTTGCTGGCGGCTTCCGATCCGGTTCACGTCACCGCACTTCACATGACATCGCACAGCCAGCCGAGTGTTGCCCACTACTCCGGCAACGTCCGCCTGTGGCAGACCGCTAACGTCGTGCGCGCTCCCCTGATCGACTTCGACCAGCAGAACCGGACCCTTGTCGCGCACGCAGACACCGCCCAGTCGGTGTCCAGCTTGTTTGTGCAGCGAGGCGAAGATGGAAAACTCACGCCCGTCGATGTCACCGCCGATAGGCTGACGTACATAGATGCCGAGCGCCGCGCGCGCTACACCGGTAAGGTCCTCGCCAAGAGCACCGACGGCACCATTAGCGCTGAACAAATCGATGTCTACCTGAAGCCTTCCGAAGCATCCGCTGGAACCCAGGCTGCGGGCGACACCAAGGCCTCGAAGCAGACGATTCCTGGCGGCGAAGGGCCCAGCAAAATCGACCATATGATCGCGGTGGATAAAGTCGTCATCACCGAGCCCAACCGGCGTGGGGTGGGTGATCGGCTGGTTTATACCGCCGACGACGGCAAGTATTACCTAACTGGGAAATCCGCTAGCATTTTTGATGCCGTACATGGCACAGTATGGGGCGATTCGTTGACTTTCTATAGTCACGATGATAGGGTTCTGGTGGAGAGCAAGCACTCTTCCCCCACCGTGACTCGGGTACGTATCACTAAGTAAATGCAGACGTTATCGGCGCAAGAGATCGGCAAAAGTTACCGCGGACGAAGGGTTGTCAACGGCGTCACGGTCAATGTAAAACAAGGTGAAGTAGTGGGTCTACTGGGGCCCAACGGAGCCGGAAAAACTACCAGCTTCTACATCATTGTTGGCCTCATTCCCAGCGACACCGGTCGCGTAATTATCAATGATCAGGACATTACCGATGTTCCCATGTATCTTCGGGCGCGGAACTTCGGGATCAGTTATCTGCCGCAGGAGCCCTCGATCTTCCGCAAGCTGACGGTTGAGGACAATATTCTGGCGGTGCTGGAAGCCCAGCCGATTTCGTGGCACGAGCGCCGCGAGCGTCAGGAAAGACTGATTGAGCAACTCGGACTGGGTGTCATCCGCAAGAATCGTGGATACGCGCTGTCAGGTGGGGAACGGCGTCGCGTGGAGATTGCGCGCTGCCTCTGCATTTCGCCTTCGTTCATTCTTTTGGACGAGCCGTTCTCCGGGATCGATCCCATAGCTGTGCTGGATCTGCAGCGAATCATCTTCGATCTGAAGGCGAGTGGCATTGGTGTGCTGGTGACGGATCACAATGTGCGTGAGACGCTCTCCGTGACAGACCGTGCCTACATCATTAATGAAGGCAAGATCTTCCGCGCCGGCACCCCCGAGCAGTTGGGCAACGATCCGGAAGTGAAGAAGGTTTACTTGGGCGAGAGCTTTACATTGGTGTAGGCAGGGACGGCAGATGTTAGCGCGGACTTAAGTCCGCGCGTAAGGATTTAGGTTTAGAATCTCGGCAGAGGGTTGGTCCCCAGAGGGTTCCCGCAGTTATGGTCTTGTTGCAGCCCAAGTTGAGTCTCCGTGTCTCTCAGAAGCAAATTCTGACTCCGGGGCTGGTGCAGATGGTCAGTGTCCTCGCGCTCAACAAGCTCGAGCTCGCCGACATGATTAATGCGGAATTAACAGAGAATCCGGTTCTTGAGGAACTGGAAGATTCGGTTCCCCTGCTGGACGAGGTATCGGCTCGCGAAGAGAAGATGGATCGCGAAAGTTCGGCGGCCGTTCTGGAGGAGCCTCCCAAGACCGCTGAAGAAAAAGACCCCTTCGAAGAAATCGATTTCGGTTCGTTTTTCTCGGAATACCTCGATCCCGGCTTGCGTACCTCGATCGAGATGGAAGACAGCGAGAAGCCTTCCTTCGAGAACTTCCTGTCCCGTCCAACGACTCTTACCGACCACCTTATGTGGCAACTCGGATCGCTGCACGTGAAAGAGGACGTGTACCGTGCCGCCGAATTGGTCATCGGCAATCTCAACGAAGATGGCTACCTGACGGCAACCGAAGACGAATTGCTGGGTCTGATCGAAGACGAGCAGAACCCCTTGGAGTTCCCCGGCACTGACGGAGCAGTACACAGTCCTGCAACCGTTGCGACGACTTTCGAAGCGTCTGCTCCGCATCCCAACGGACACGAGCCCACGCCCGAAACCGCGGATATTCTTTTGCAAGACGACGTGCCTGAAGCCGCCATCGGATCGCTCGCGCAAGCCAACGCAGCCTTTGTCGTGCGTCCATCGCTGGTGCCGCGGCGCACTGCACCATCTCGCGTGCCCTTCAGCCGCGATGCGTTGCGCGAAGCCATCGACCTGGTCAGACAAATGGATCCCATTGGCGTCGGCGCGCGCGATCTGCGCGAGTGCCTGCTTTCCCAACTGCAAAATCTGAAGACCATTGAGCGCAAGAATGGCAACGACAACCACCTGGCCGAGAAGCAGTCGATCGACGACGCCATCCTCATGGTCGATCATCATCTGCACGCTTTGCAGAACAAGAATTACAAGGAAGTCGCCAAGGCCATCGGGCGTCCGCTGGAAGACGTCATGCGCGCCATGGAATTCATCCGCACCCTCGACCCCCGGCCCGGGCTGCGTTACAACAAGGCCGAAACCCGGCTGATCGAGCCCGATGTCGCCTTCGTGAAGCAGGGCGACGAGTTCATTATCGTCATGAACGACGAAGAAATTCCGCAGTTGCGCCTGAATCCGGCGTACCGTCGCCTGTTGAGCCGCGATGTCGCCGAAAAAGATGTGCGCAACTATGTGAAAGAGCGTTACAAGTCGGCCATCCAGCTCATCAAGAATATCGAGCAGCGCAAGCAGACCATCCAGCGCGTGTGCTACTCCATTCTCGCCCGCCAGCGCGATTTCCTCGATCGCGGCATCGACCAGTTGAAGCCGATGATGATCAAGGAAGTGGCGGAAGAGATTGGCGTACACCCTTCGACGGTGAGCCGCGCCGTGGCCAACAAGTACGCGCACACCCCGCAAGGCGTCTTCGAACTACGGTACTTCTTCAGCGAGAGCGTCAATGGCCCGGAGGGCGGCGGCACCTCGCTGCTCATCCTGAAGCGCCGGGTCAAGAAGCTCATCGAGGAAGAGGACACATCTAACCCGTACACCGACGAGCAGATTACCCACATCCTTCAGTCGCAGGGCATCCAGGTCACTCGCCGTACGGTTGCGAAGTACAGGGAAGACATGCGCATCCCGAACACCCACCAGCGCAGAGTGAAAAGTTAAAGGCTATAGAGAATGCTGAATAACGCGCGAATGCGAGTGTTTTGACGGAACACGGCTTCACCGGCTGCGGAAGAAATCGACAGCCCGTGAGGTTTTTGAAAGGTCACGGCTTCATAGCTAGCGGAAAAATTCGATTCTGAACGGATTTGTATCAGGGCACGGCTTCAGCGTGCCGCAAAGGTTCGTTATTTTTGTCATTCCGAGCGGGTTTTAGCCGCGAGGAATCTGCTTTCCCGAGTTTTTCAGCAGTCCTGCTGTATCCGGCGTCCACCGGTTCCGCACGCGTCTTTTGCAGCTTGCAGATGCCATCCGGAAGGGAAGCCGAAGTGGTGAAACACACCGCGGCCCCAGTAAGTTTGAGGCAAGCGAGCTGCGGTGAGGAGTGAGCTCAATGAACGTAGAAATTCTAGCCAGGCAATATGAAATTACTCCCGCCGTACGCGATGAGGTGGAAGACGGCCTCACCAAACTCCAGAAAATCCTCGGTGAAAACTTCACCAGCAAAGTCATCCTGACAAATGAGAAGAAACGTTTCATCGCCGAAATCACGGTGAAGCGCCGTCGCGGTCACATCGTCGGATTGGCCGAGTCTACCGACATGGTGGTCGCCGTCAACCAGGCGCTCGATCACATCGAGACCCAGGCGCTCAAGAGCAATGGACGCCGCCGCGCCACTACGCGCAAAGCCAAGGACAAGAGCTGGAAAGAACCGGTCGAAGCCGATGCCGAGACCCAGATCGCGGTCGGCGCCAACGCTTCGACGGCCGTGCCCGTAGTGGTGCACAAATTCCCCTCGATCGCGCGCACCACTGAGGCGCACTTGGTGAAGTCGACTGACTCGATTGCTATGCGTCCCATGACCATCGAAGAGGCGGTGAAGGAATGTGAGTTCCGCGACCGCGACGTCTTCGTCTTCCGCGATGCCAAGGGTAGGGTCAAAGTCCTGCATCGCCGCAAGGACGGAAAGATCGAACTGATCGAAGTGCCGTAGGCTGGTTTAAGCTAACTAAAGTGAAGGCGCCGTCTCTGGCGCCTTTGCTTTTTAAACTCGCACCCGTGAGTTCAATCCCGATTCCGGCGCTCGCCCAGTACTGCGCCCCATCGCTTGCGCATTGTCCGCCCTACCGTTTCCCCGGCCCTACCAGCGCCCTTCCAGGAAACGTATCGGGCACCATCTTCCCGTTATCGATGAGCACCGTTCCGCCGACGATCACATACTGCATCCCGGTGCTGGGTTCCATAGGAGTCTTATAGGTTGCGCGGTCAGCTACAGTCTGCGGATCGAACACGACGATGTCCGCGTCGGCTCCTTCCTGCAGGCGTCCCTTGGCGCGGGCTGCAGAAGTAGATTTCTCCAGGCGCTGCGCCGGCATCAGGCTCATCTTGCGGATAGCGTCCATTAGCGTGACGCTTCCTTTTTCGCGCACGTATTGCGCCAGTACGCGCGAGTACGTTCCGGCATTGCGCGGATGCCCTTGGGCGCCATCGCTGGCGATCATGACCAGCGGTTGCGGAATCAGGCTGTCCACCACTTCCTGCGTGTTGGCGAACATCAGCACACCCTGCGGCTTGGTGGAATTGTGCAGCTCTTCGAAGCGCTCCTTGGTCAGGCGCTCGCCCGTGTCCGGAAGTTGCAGCGCGCTGTAGTCGACGCCGAGCTTCTCTCGCCATCCCGGATTGAACAGCGCGGAGTTAATTGTCGTCATGCCCGCAATGTAGGGATACGCCTCGGTGGTGACGTCGAGGCCGCGGGCCCGCGCGCCTGCCACCAGCGACAGGCACTCCTGCGAGTCGCGCAGGCAGGTGCTGTTGATATGCACAATATGCAGCGATGCACCCGTGACGGCTGCTGCTCCGATCACTTCGCTGATTGACTCAATATCGGAGCCGGGTTCAAGCGAGCCAAAACTGCGTACATGCGTAAATACCGGGACACCCCGCTCGGCGGCCAATCGGAACATGTCAATCACTTCCAGCCGCGTCGCTCCGGGTGTGTACTGGATGCCCATCCCGATTGCCAGTCCTCCCGCATCCAACTCCGCGCGCAGGCGCTGCCGTATGGCTTCGATTTGCTGCAGTGTGGCAGGTTGGTTGGTCGCTGCTCCGCTCTTCGGCAGGATCTCCGGGATCCCGGCGTGCGGGACGACGACCGTGGCTGGAAGTGGCGCGCCAAACACCATCGCGCGCGCCGCCGCGTGACTGGCTGCCGTGCCGTAGTTGATCAGCGAATGTCCGTCCTTCTGCTTAAGGAAGCTGGCCACGTCGGCGACGCCGATTTCGAGTTCGAGCGCGGTGGTCACGCCGTCAAACGCTTTCACGCGCCCGCTGTCGTTGTCCTGGCCGTGTTGGTGAAGGTCGATGAAGCCGGGCGCAACCACCAGGCCCTTGGCGCTGACCATGTGCCTGCCTGACAGCGGGTCGGCAGAGATGCGAGCGATCTTGCCATTTCGGATGCCGACATTGCGCGTGGCATCAAGGCCCGACTCGGGATCCATGACTCGTCCGCCTTCGAGTACAAGGTCATACTGCTGGGCTAACGCAGCGGCGGCAAATATCAGGCACAGTACGATCAACACCGGAAGGGAAATTGTTTTGCGCATGGCACGCGATATTACGTGAATTGGTTGCGAATCATCAACTACCGCGTCTCCAAGGGCGCGCGACAACAGGCATCCCCGCAACTGGGTCCCTGAGCTCTGGGCTTCGTGCTTACTTACTCGGGTTTGGCGGAGCCGGAGGCTTCGCCGAGGTTGGCACCGCCGGATCGGTTGGCATTTCAGTAGGTGTCGCGCGTTGCGGTGGCAGCGGGTAGTATCCGTGCTTGGCCGTGACCAGGAGTCCCGGCCGCTTCACTCGAACCTCGATGTCGCGATAGCTGCTCGACGGCTTCTGCGGGGTGTTATAGCCCAGCGTGTACTGGTTTCGCGCTTGCGCCGTGATTGTCTGATAGGCGGTCTCGATCGCCTCGCGCGAGTACGAGTTGATCACTTCTCCGCCGGTAGCATTGGAGTATTTAGGGAGAATGTCGGTATAGCCCTGTCCCGGAATGTGCAGTTTGTCGAGTTTGGCCAAACCCGGGATGGTCGCATCCTCGATCCCCACCGCATAGATGGCGATTCCGTTGGTCAGCAACACCTTGAGCACCTGGGCATAGCTGGCGCGGCTGCCATACTCGTAGCCGTTACTGATGACGAAGATGATCTTGCGGTTGCCGCCCGGTTGATGGGCCAACTCGCCCGCTGCCATCAGGATGGCATCATTGAGTACATGCGACTCGCGTGGCATCGACGGTACCGGTCCAACTCCCGGATCGACCGGCTTGCCGTTGACGGACGGGCCCGAGAACGGACCACCGATTACAGGCGCGCCTGGATTCTGGCCTTGCAGGTCGCGAATACGTTGTAATGCAAGTTGCAATCGCTGCGGATTGCCGAAGTCGGCCTGTTTGTGGACCGAGTTGCCGTAGGTGAATACCGCGACCTTATCGAATGGGCCAAACGAGCCGTCCAGCGCCGAGTAGGTCTGAGCGACCTTCTTCAGCGTATTTTCCGAGATGCCGAGGTCGATCACTACTGCCGCCGACAAAGGAAACGGATCGCTGGTGAAAAACGTGACTGTCTGCTTGACGTTGTCCTCATACACGCTGAAATCCGTCGCCAGCAGCCCAGCGATCATTTTGCCGTCGTGGTCTTTTACCGTGACCGGCACGCTGATGAAGTTGACGTTCACCTGCAACTTGAAAAGCTCATCGAAATCATTTCCCGGAGCGCCGCCAGTGGTTCCCGCGGGAACCGTCTTTACGCCTTGGGAGCCAGGCAAGGGCGCCTCGGGATTCAGTCCCGGCGAAGCCTGCGGTTGGTCGCCTCCCGACCGAGTATTCGGTGGCGTTTGCGGGTTATCTTTGGATGGAGCGGCTGCTCCGCTATCGTCGCTCATGCCAGGAAGCGGCGCGGTGACGTCGGGTAGAGGCGCATTGTTCTGCGGTTTGGGAGCATCCGGCAGAGACTTTTGCTGGCCTGTCGCGAAGGTAGCGGTCATAGTCACGACCGCCAGCAATACGGCGGATTGGACCCAAGTATTCAGTCGAAGCTTCGACATGTTGAGTGGCTGATCTCCCGTGAGCCGGAACTTAGCCTCAGTATAACCGCAACCCCAGTCCGGCGGAATGCCGGTAGCTGTTTCGAGGCGCGGTATTGCAATACAATGAACCTATCCACCGAGAAAGAGTACCCATGTTGTTGATCCGTGTTCGCACCTTCGCCGTAGTCGCGTCGCTCCTGTTGGCTTCCACGCTGTGGCTGGCCGCCCAGTCCACCGTTCATGACCAGGCCCCGCCCACCTCGTCGGTGCCGCCCCAGGCCCAAAACCAGGACCAGCAGCAGGAGCCCGAAGAATCGGGACAGACCTTCAAGGCGCAGGTCAACGTGGTCAGCATCTTCTTTAATGTGAAGGACCACCACGGCCTGCTGATTCCCGGCCTCATGAAGGGTGACTTCGATGTGTTCGAAGACGGCAAGCCGCAGCCCGTCAAGTATTTCAGCGCCGACGCCAACCAGCCACTCACCCTCGGCATTCTGATTGACACCAGCCCAAGCCAGGAGCGCGTGCTGACCATCGAGCAGCAATCGTGCGTCGAGTTTCTGCACAGCGTGCTTCGTCCCAAGGACCTGGCATTCCTTATTAATTTCGACTCTGACATCGACCTTGACCAGGACTTCACCACCAACGTAAGTTCCATCGCGCGCGCCCTGAATAAGCTGCAGATTGGCGGAGGCTCCGCCGGCGGAGGTCCGGTTGGCATGGGCGGAGGCCCCGTCCCCAACTCGCACCCCCGTAGCACCGCACTCTATGACGCGATTTACCTGGCCGCCGACGAGAAGTTGAGGAACGAAGTCGGCCGCAAGGCCATGATCGTTTTTACCGACGGTGAGGACGAAGGCAGCCGTTTGAAGATTCGCGATGCCATTGAGGCCGCTCAGAAGGCCGACACCATAGCTTACGTGATCCTGATCGCCGATCGCGGCGGCTGGTACCAGGGCTTTGGCCTCGGCGACATGCGGAAGTTGGCCGAGGAGACCGGCGGACGCGTCATCGAAGTCGGCAACAACCAGCAGAAACTGCGCGACGCCTTCGACCAGATCCAGAACGAACTGCGCAGCCAGTACAACCTCGGCTACACTCCGTCCAACAACAAGCTCGACGGCTCGTACCGCAAGATCCAGATCAAAACCAAGACCGGTGACTACAAGGTGCAGGCCCGCCAGGGTTATTACGCGCGGGCGGGCGAATAGCCGGTTTCTGCTTCAACAGGTTTTGAGATGGGAATAAGGATCGCACAGTGCAAGATTCAGGCAAAGCTTATGCGCGAGTTTACATCGCTCGCCCTTAACCACGCCGATCAATATAGCTTGAAATTTACTTCCACATTATTGATCATCACGGGCACTGGTTCGCCCTGTCTCTCTGCAGGATCGAACTTCCAGGTTTGTACTGCCTTAACCGCCTGGGTGCCCCGTTCTACGACGCGCACAGCGCGGCGTAGGGCGGGGCTATATCTGTCCATACATCAAGGACTCGCTTCAGATTCTTGAGATAACGTAGCGGCATGCCTTCGGGTCTCGGGCGATATCAGGAAACTCGCGCCCTTCCTGACGTTCAGTTGCTACCGCCGTCAGCCGTTTCTCGCCAGCGCCCGGGCGCGAGGCCTGTTCGAACGGGCGTTGGAGCAGTCACGAATCCGTTACGAGTTCTTCGTCACCGGATACGTTGTGATGCCCGAGCATGTGCACCTACTAATCAGTGAACCCGAACGCGGCACTCTCGCCAGCGCGGTGCAGGCGATTATTGAGAGCCTTGCACAATATCGTGACACTGTTAGCAATTGTCATCACCGTTAGTAATTGCCATCACGAGTCCGCCGCGGCGGACGAGGGATCTGCTTTCCTTGCCCCTGCGACAAAGCAAGATTCCTCGCGCCCAAAAAAAAGGTGCTCGAAATGACAATTCCGACTTGGTGACTGGAGGAGCGGGCACGGTGGAAATTGAATCTCCATGGACGGCGCGCCGCCGCGAGAAGATGGGACTGCCGCTTCGTGTGCATACGCGGCCGACCAAGGCTCGATGAGTAAGGCTCGATGAGTAAGAAAAGCCCCGCCCTACCCTTCGGCAGGACGGGGCACTCAAGTGATGTTTAGCGTTGCCCGGGCAACCGTCCACTAGTTGGGTCGCTCGCCAAGTCCAAGCTTTGGTCAACTCACGCTCTTATGCCGCAACGCCTGGATGTTTGCTGTCTGAGATTGCTTTCACTGTTTGCGAGACCTTTTCTGGCTTGTCCTTGAGCGCCAGGTCCGCCTGCGAAACAATGCCGATGACCCGGTCTTCTCCATCGACGATGGGAATGCGCCGAACCTGGTGTTGCTGCATCGCCTTCTCGCACTTGTCGATGTTTTCTCCATCCCGACAGGTGACCAGCTCGCCGCTCACAAATCTGTCAATCTTCGTCGTTCGTGGGTCCAGACCCGCCGCAATCACCGAGCAGCATAAATCGCGATCCGTAATCATGCCTGCCAGTTTGCGAGATTGTTGATCGATAACCACCGGGACGGAACCGATGTTGTGATCACACATAATCTGCGCCACCTGCTGCGCGGTATCTTCCAGCACGCAACAAATCGGATTAGCACTCATTACTTCCCTGATCTTCATGGGAACCTCCAGTGTCATATTTGGTTGCTTGCGTATTCATGTGCAATGAGTGTGCCACTCCAGGAACAAAAGAAAACAAAAGGCTTAGGCCTGCTCGCTCTGCGGTTGGGAAGGAAACTTTTACTCGTTCCGTGCACCGCGGGCCTACGTCGTCAACGTGCAGTGTAACTACGAGTCAGATAAAAGAAAGGCGTCTGAACTACCCCGGCTCTTCAGATTCTTCTGGCCGGGCCGCCCCGCTTGTTTGATGCCCCATTCAAGGCCCTCTTTGGCCTTGAGCGGGATTTTCGTCCGCGTGGACCGCCAATAGCGGAAGTTCCCCCGCCTAATCCGTGGTGATATGGTTGACTATAACGCATGAACACATAAAGATTAATTTGCGCGGTTGTTTAGAATCAGTGGTTTGGGCGGAAATTGTTCGCATGTCATTGATAAATATATAAGTTATACGTATCCATTAGTACCCTTAGGAGTTAGGCGGCATTATTTTCGCCGGATGTTCGCTTTTGTGGTCTGAGGTGACTTTGGCAGCTTGGCCGCGGGTTCGTCGAGACCGCGGGTTTTCAAAGATCGATTGCAGCCCGCACGGGGTACGCGGACGTGGAGGGACACGAATCCTCTCCCCTGATTGAGGTGTATCGCGGCGGCGGTTGGACGCGCCAGGGAAATCGGCGGTGTGGAAAAACTAAAGTAACCTCGGGAGGCAGTTGCACCCCGGTTGGCGCCGAAAATCGCGGCGCGAACCATCCTACAGGCTCAGGGCAGTTCTGGGCGCCGGGCTCCTTTCCGCTGCGGTGGCCGTTCCGCGCTGTCGTCCGTTAAGCCGCTTTGCGCGGCTTAATCTTGCTCAGCGGCGCCCGGGTGGACGCCAGCCGGAGATCGTAGTCCGTCTGAAGATTCATCCAGAACTGCGGCGTCATGCCAAAATACTTGCCCAAGCGCAGCGCGACGTCGGCGCTAATGCCCCGCTGCCCGCGCGCAATCTCGTAGATGCCGGGAAGGTGCAGTGCCTTTGCCAGTTGATAAGCGGTGATTTCCATGGGCTCCATGAATTCGGTGCGCAGAATCTCGCCAGGATGCGTCGCCATCGTCTTTTGCTTCCGCCGGGGCATGTGCCGTCTCCTCAGTGATAATCCGTAATCTCAACTTCGTACGCATTACTCTCGCGCCACTCGAAACAGACGCGGTACTGGTCGTTGATGCGAATGCTGTGCTGGCCTGCGCGATCGCCGCGCAGCCGCTCCAGCCGGTTGCCGGGCGGCAAAGCCAGATCGCCCAAGGCCGCCGCCGCGTTCAGCATCTGCAACTTCTTGAGCGCGTGCTTGCGGAGGTCCGCCGGGATGCGACGGGTGCGCTCTTGCTTCCACAGGCGCTCCGTCTCTGCATCGCAAAAACTCTTGATCACGCAGGACGATACTATCGGACGGCATTAGTAATGTCAAGCGTTAGCATAAAAGGCCACCGCCCAGCTTTCACCACGGAGGACACGGAGGAAGAGAGCGAAAAGGCAACCGCGGATTTACACGGATCAGGACAAAGGCGACTGCGGATTTCGCGGACTGAAAGAGGTCAGAAAAACCCCGTTCAAGGCCGCTGCGCGTCCTTGAACGGGGCACCCTCAAGAATATTTTTGTTGAGGTGAAAGGTGTTGTCTGGGGCACCCAGATTAGATTTTGCGTTGCCCGGGCCACGCATTATAAAAGGGCGCCCCTTTCGAAGTAGGCTATGGCTGCTGTGTGAAGCAGTAAGCCAAGCCTGACGAAAGGAACACCCGATGAATAGCATCAAGTATGTTGGCCTCGATGTCCACCGCGACACCATCTCAGTGGTGGTGCTGAACGCTGACGGTAAGCTGGTCATGCAGTCGGTCCTCGCCACTCACGCCACTGCCATTCTGGATTTTCTTCACGGTTTGCGCGGGACCTTGCACGTGACGTTCGAAGAAGGGACGCACTCGGCCTGGCTGTACGATCTGCTGGTGAGACGAGTGGCGCATCTGGTGGTGTGCAATCCGCGCAAAAACGCCCTGTTAAAGGCGGGCAACAAGAGCGACGCGATCGACGCGCGCAAGCTGGCCGAGTTGCTGCGTGCCGGGATGTTGTCGCCGGTCTACCACGGCCAGAACAGCACGGCGGCAGTGAAGCATCTGGGCCGCAGTTATGCCGCGCTCACCGAAGACACCACCCGTATCATGGGTCGGCTGAAGGCGCTGTATCGCGGCCAGGCCATTGCCTGTGCCGGCAAGAAGCCTTACGGGGCGCGGCATCGGGAAGAGTGGTTGGCGCAGTTGGCCGACAGCGGGTTGCAGCGCCGCGCCCGGCGACTGTACCAGGAACTCGACCTGCTGCAGCAGTTGCGCCGCGAAGCCCGGCAGGACCTGATTCTGGAGTGCCGCAAGCATAGCGAGACGAAGTTGCTGCGCACGGTTCCGTGACTGGGTCCGATACGGGTCGCGCTACTGATCGGGCGAGTACAGACGCCGCATCGTTTCCGCACCAAGCGGCAGTTCTGGACCTACTGCGGGCTGGGGTTGGAGACGCGTGACAGCGGCGAGTATCGCGTAGTCGACGGACAGATCGAGCGCAAGAAGAAGCCGGTATTCATTCGCGGACTGAACCGCAACCACAACCACGATCTGAAAAACCTGTTTAAGAGCGCGGCCACCACGGCCAGTGGCAGTGACGGGCCGTTTCGTCCGTTCTACGAAAACCTTCTGAAAAAAGGGATGAGAGCGGAGATGGCACGGCTGACGCTGGCGCGCAAGATCGCGGCCATTACTTTACATGTTTGGAAGAAAGGAGAGGCGTTCGACGCGGAATATCTGAAGTCACAAGCCGCTTGAGCGCGCAGCACCGCAGGGAAGGACCGAGTTTCACTCCGCGTTTTTCCAGATGGGCTGCGAGCTCGGGTTCGAGGGTAAGTATCCTGGGCGGGTTAGGCTAAGTGCGCCGCTGGCGCCAAGTCTCACGGGCCACCGTATGCTCCCTCGGATAACCCAAGAAAGCCATAGTGCCGCGGACCAAGAGCCGCGAGTCTCAGATAGAACCATGGTTGGCCCGCTGGGTGGGACCACCGTCAGGCTTGTGCAGCTTCAGCTAGCAACGGATGTCGTAACGCGGACGTGAAAACCACCAGAGAACTGCGGATCTCCGCCAGCAAGCACGAACCAAGATGGGGCTGGATGTCAGAGAACTACCGCTGCTCCCGGCGCGGGAGAAGT
>DATBZX010000210.1:0-3047 GCA_036512955.1 Terriglobales bacterium | reverse complement strand
CGATACGGCGAAACCACAACCCGTGCCGACACGTTCATCGGCCGTTACGACTTCCGAGGCAACGGTCGAAGCCGCTGCGCAACTGATCCGCAGTGTTTTTGGCGGCTCTGCTGATAGCGACACTCTGGCGCCCGAAACTCTTGTCAGCCAAATGGAAGGGGCGCTCGGCGCGAAGAGAGACTCGTGGCCCATCTCGGCCATTCGCCAGTTCGGCGATGTGCTCATCGAAGTTGCCGCCGGACGCAAGAAGTCTCCGCGCCATGAGGTCCGCTGGCTCAATCTATCCGGCTTCTGTTTGCGGCCGGGATTCGGTGCACCGGGTGATGATGCGCGCGTGAACGGCCTGCGAACCATCGTGTCGAACGAACTCGTCTTCGCCGACGATCTGCAATGTCAGGTCGAACTGCTGGTGCTGTTGCGCCGGATCGCTGGCGGCATCAATGCCAGCGAGCAGCAGGCGCTCTATCGCAAGCATACGAGGCGTGCCGGTAGCAAAAAGAAGGGCCGCGTGAACCGGCAACTCGATTACGAGGCGTGGCGGTTGGTTGCGAGCCTTGAGCACCTTCCAGCCAGCACCCGTGCCTCGCTTGGACAGGAGCTGGTGGCGAAGATCAGAAAAGAACCTAGAGATGCAATTTGGCTGTGGTCGCTCGGCCGACTGGGCGCCCGCATTCCGCTGTACGGGCCGCGGCACTCTGTAGTGGCGCCTGAAATTGCCGGCGAGTGGCTGAAAGCCCTGCTGGACTTATTCACGTTCACGGCGGTAACGGCTTCCGCCATCGCACTGATTGCGCGGCGCACCGACGATCGCTCGCGCGACATCGATGAGGCAATTCGCGATCAGGCAATCTCCCGCTTGATGGCGCTTGGGATCGCCGAAGAAACCATCCCGCTTCTGTCGAAGTACGTCCCACCCGAACGGGCGGACGCCGTCCGCAGCTTCGGGGAATCGCTGCCGCCCGGGCTGCAACTTGTCAGCTCTGCAAACTGCTTGCTGTCGGTACCCGCGTTGCACAGCTCTGGTCCGACTTTTTCGAAACCGGCGTGAACACCAGGTACCAATCGAAGCCGCAATCGGCGCACATGAAGGCGATTGACCCTGCAAAGTCGCCCAGCGTTTACCATGGTCGCGCATCACGTCAGCATTCTGGTCGGATGACGGGCAAACGTGCGCCACGAGCGCGAAAGGCCGAAAGGCTGAGTAGTGCGTAACTGCTTAACTGATGAGGGTAGGCCCCTCGGAACCGGTCTGCAGGGACAGGTTCCAAACCGCCTTCGGCGGCTGTGGTCAAAAGCCATGGTCGTGAGCACAGAAGGAAAAGGCCTGGCAAGGACCAGGTCAGGTGACAGGCAAGAAGAGGACCGTAAGGGAACCACTATGGAAGTGTCGAAAGTCAAGAGATGATGTCAAAACCGCGGGGGGTTTGCTACTGCGGGACCAAACTCCGACGAAACCTGATTACGGGCGGAGTGGCATCCGGCATGAGAGGTGGCCTGAGCTTGCCAATGAGGCGGTTGAGCGGAACGTGGGAACCTGAGACACCGATGCGAACGGAGAAGCCACGAGTGGCAGAACCACAAGGGCGAGAGTACGGAAGCGGAGACTCAGGGGCGGAACAGCGCGTAGTAGCGGGGAAGTCCCCGACAAAGGGATGGAGCGAAGGCGCTGTGTCAAGGAGCCGAATTCAATGAGCCAACCAGCGATGGGAGGAGCCCGATGAATGAGGCAAAGCCATTTTGTATTTCCAAGAAGGAGGTCTGGGAAGCGTACAAGAGGGTGAAAGCAAATAAGGGAGCAGCAGGGGTCGATGATCAGTCGATCGAAGATTTTGAAAAGAGGTGGAAGAAGAATCTTTACAAGATCTGGAATCGGATGTCGTCGGGCAGCTACTTTCCGCCACCGGTCAGGACGGTGAAGATACCAAAGAAAAACGGTGGCGAAAGAAAGCTGGGCATTCCTACTGTGGCCGACCGCATTGCGCAACAGGTGGTCAAGGCAAGACTGGAGCCGGAAGTGGAGCCGCTGTTCCACGCTGATTCCTACGGGTATCGACCGGGGAAGTCGGCATTGGATGCAGTAGGTCAAGCGCGAAAGAGATGCTGGCGCTACGACTGGGTTCTAGATCTGGACATCAAGAGCTTCTTTGACACGCTGTCGCAGGATCTACTGCTTCGAGCAGTGAAGAAACATGCTCCGGAACAGTGGATCATTCTCTATATCGAGCGCTGGCTGAAAGCGCCAGTACAAGAAGAGGATGGGCGGCTGGTTCCACGGAAAAGAGGGACTCCGCAAGGTGGGGTCATTAGTCCCTTGCTGGCCAATCTGTTTCTGCATTACGCCTTAGATCGATGGCTAGCGGCGCATTATCCTCAGGTGCCATTTGAGAGGTACGCCGATGATGTCATCGCGCATTGCAGAACGGAGCGGCAGGCTCAGGAAATGAGGAAGGCCATCGCTGCACGATTGCAGAGCTGCGGATTGGAACTCCATCCGGAGAAAACGAAAATCGTCTATTGCAAGGATGATTCTCGGAAGAAGACTTACCCAAACGAAACGTTTGATTTTCTCGGCTACGCGTTTCGGCCCAGGAGCTCAATGACTCGCAAGGGGAAGTTCTTCCTCAATTTCAGTCCGGCGGTGTCGAACAAGGCAGCGAAGGCGATCCGGGACACATTTCGAAGCTGGAAGCTGCCGCAGCGCAGTGACAAAGCGATCGACGATCTGTCGCGGATGTTCAATCCAATTATCCGGGGCTGGATCCAATACTACGGGCGATATTATCGCTCGGCGCTTTACCCGACGATGCGCGAACTGGACCGAGATCTGGCCCTGTGGGCCAAGAGGAAATACAAGAAACTGCGTCAACATCTGCGTAGAGCGAAACACTGGATCGCGCGCATCTCGCGCCGCGCTCCGGCCTTGTTCGCCCACTGGCAGATGGGGGCGCGGCCTGGCTCCATGATGGGAGCTGTATGAGTCGAGAGGCTCACGTACAGTTCTGCGAGAGCCTCGGGGTGCGATTCCTCGGGGCTACTCACCCGGAAAT
>DATBZX010000209.1:0-6241 GCA_036512955.1 Terriglobales bacterium | reverse complement strand
TAGTGTGGGTCACACAGAAAGGAGACTCTCGTGACCCGTTTACGCCAGATGATGCTGGAGGAACTTCAGCGTCGGAATTACTCGAAGAGTACGACCCGCTATTACTTGCAGGCGGTAACGGACTTTGCCCGGCATTTTGGCCTGCAACAGCGGCTTGGCGACACGCTCCGGCCAGGCGAGGTACCACAGCTCGTTTGCCCGCCTGACCAGTACGTACTTGCCGTCGCGCGACCAATCCCAGGCGTTGACCACTACACTAGCGCCGGAATCGGCCACCTCTTCCTCCGAGCCGGAACCATCGGCATTCTTCAGATAAAGTTGGAAGCCGAGCTTGCGGTTCGAATTGAACAGGATCTGCCTACCATCGGGGCTCCAGATAGGTGCCTGATGAAACGACGGATCGAACGTCAGCCGCATGGTCGCACCCCGGGCCGACTCATGGATCCAAATATCATTGTTCCGTCCGTCTTGGTCGGTTTGGTCTACGGCAACCCTGCGCCCGTCTGGCGAGAGACGTACGTTGTTGTAAACCCCAGGCATCCCGACCGTGCCTACCGCATTTCCGCTTCGGTCAAACCACGTCAACTGCGAAATGGATGCTCCTTTTCCCGTTTGCGTGACCAGAACCTCCCTGCCGGAAACACTGAAAATAGCCCTGTCCACCTGAGTGAAGTACAGCACTTCGTCGCTCAAGGTGTGCGGCTCGCCGCTTAGAACGTAGCGCCTTCGGTCGAACGGTTGCGCCACCAGCGTCTTGTCCCGCAGGTACAGCAGGTAGCCTGGCTCCGCATAGGCCGCGTTCGCGCTCGTGCTCACCAGCGAGCGTCGTTCCTGCGAATCCAGTGAGCCTAAGAAGATCGCGTTATTTTCTAACTTCCCGGAGAAATTCGCTGCCAGATAAAGAAAATGCTTCCCGTCCGGCAGGAACACCGGCCAGCGGTGGCTGGTCTCAAATCGTGACCTGTCCGGCTTGGTCATTTCAACCGGAGTGCCTCCCCAGGAAGACACTCGGAACAACCCTACGCCGAATGAGTCGGGCGCGAACACGATCACTCCATCCCGGTTCCACGTGCCGCCACGCCCGTTGGGCGCATCGCACAGCACCTGGATCTGTCCTCCCGACACATCCACCTTCTTGAGCTTGCCGTCAGCGAAGAATCCAAGGAACTTACCGTCCGGCGACCAGAATGGGTAGGAGGCCCCTTGCGTCCCGTCCAACGAAGTGGTGCGTCGCCCCCCCACTTCATACGTCCAGAGCACGTAGTTGTTCGCCTGCGTAGAATAGGCGACCATTGCCAGCAACCGTCCGTCGGGTGATAAAGCCAGGTCGTTCGCGGGGAACGGCACGGAGGTGTGGAAATACATCAGGTGCGGGCGCGTGTTGCTTGCCTGCCACCACGCCATATCGCTGGCTATCATCAACAGAAAAAACGCGGTGGCCAAAAGCCAACTCGCGCGCTCCCATCTCCTGCGCCCGGCCGGAACGCGGCCCGCTTCTCCTGCCTGCGAGCCTCCTTCCGCGATCCACTTCAGTTGCAGTTTTACGTCGTGCGCCGTTTGGAAGCGCCCTTCCGGATCCTTCGCCAGGCAGGTTCGGACCACGTAGTCCAGCGCCGGCGGCGACATCGGTCGGCTAGCGGTAATCGGTTCCGGATTTTTTTCCAGAATGGCTGACGCCACGCTGATCTGCCTCTCACCCGGAAACGCCCTCTTCCCGGTGATCATTTCGTACGGCACGGCTCCCAAAGCGAAGATGTCGCTACGGGCATCGGCTTCGTGCCCCTGCAGTTGCTCCGGCGACATATACTGGAAAGTGCCGACGATCGTACCTTTCTCCGTAAGCGGTTGCCCGCTGGTCACCGCCGCCAGGGCAGAAGCGTCCAACGACGGCGACATCGTTTCCTTGGCTAGTCCAAAGTCCATCAGCTTCGCCCCGGTCTTGGTCAGCATGATGTTCCCTGGCTTCAGGTCGCGGTGAACCACGCCGCTGCGGTGCGCCTTCTCCAACCCTTCGCAAATCTCCCCTCCATACTTCAGCACGTCCTCCGGCGGCAGCGGCCCTTTCATCAAGCGATCGGCCAGCGTCTCCCCTTCCAGAAACTCCATCACCAGAAAATCCACCCCTTCCTGCTGCCCGATGTCATACAGGGTGCAGATGTTGGGATGATTCAGAGAAGAAATCGACCTTGCCTCGCGCTCGAAGCGCTTCTTTGCTTCAGGATTGTCCGAAAGATGCGAAGGCAGAATCTTGACCGCGACGGTGCGGTCGAGGCGTGTGTCACGCGCACGGTACACTTCGCCCATGCCGCCTGCGCCCAGGGGCGATTGGATCTCATACGGCCCGAGTTGTGTGCCAGAGGTGAGGGCCATCCGCGCGCCATTATAGTCCCATGGAAAGGCGCCGCTCACTTGGCCGTGTAACGCCCGACGGGTCTGCGTGCAGGCATAGGCTCTTGGCCAGCCGCGGTGGAGGCGGCTGGAATGAGCAGACACGCCAAGCGGAAATCCTCGAGAGGAGCCTCCGTGGTTGTTCTCTGAATCAACGTTCCCGTTGAGTTCAGCTTTTTGTACACCCGTGCTCCTCACTCGACTTAACATTCAAACAATTCGCCAGCAACCAGTTTTGGTTCGCTCCTCCGGGGACCTCACCACGGAAACTTCTTGTGCCGATAACATCGAATGCCAAACATCAACCCGATCGCCATAAATATCATCCAACTCGCTCCCGGGCCCAGCATGCCGCCGGTGAGCCATTGCGGTCCTGTGGTCTGCTTGTGCTCCGCCCTTGACACAGCTACCTGTGATTAGAGCCACGGACGCGCTGTGCGCAGTTGTGAGATAAGCACTGAATGAAAAGTGTGGGTGCCAAAAGCAACATCCTTAGAGTGTCTGACGAATTGAAAGCCGGTCTGGAGTCAGCAGGTCGAAAGCGAAGCTTTCCGCCAGTGCATGTTCTCTTTCGTGAAGAAGGGAAAAGTGCGGGTGTGTTCCTTGTGTGTAAGGGCAAGCTGCTGATGGGCGTGCGCAATATGCCCAAGCTGGACAGAGTTTTTTCCGCGGGCTCGTTGCTGGGATTGCCCGCCACGTTTACCGGACGTCCGTACAGCCTGACCGCCGTGGCGGTGGCCCAGTCGGATATAGTTCACGTACCGCGGGAAGAATTTCTGCAGCTCATGCACGAGCGCCCCGACCTCTGTCGCGAAGCAACCGACATGCTGGGACGCGAGCTGACGTTCATCCAGTCGGCGCTGGCGGAACGATGCCGCCAGATGGCCAAAGCGAGCTAGTAACAATCCAACGCGTTAGGGGTGGCCATCCGCAGAGTAGGGCAGTTGCCTTTAGCGGACTCCTCCCGTATCGAGGGCGACACTAGTAACCGGATTGGGGAAGAGTGGCCGACCAGTCGTCCACAATCGCTAAATCCACTGCGAGCTGGTCGACCGCAGAGAGTGGGCTGCCTCAGCCCGGATATCTTCCGGTTATATAGCCTTCTAGTTGCTGGATGGTATGTACCTGCCCGGAGATGATCCATTTCACGAGATCACCGATAGACAGCACACCCATCACGGCTTCACCTTCCATGACCGGAAGATGGCGAATGCGGCGGACGGTCATAATGGCCATGCACTCGTCTACCGACTGCTGCCGAGTTACGAAGGTAACCGGGCTGCTCATAATCTCCCGGACTGGAGTCTCCTTCGAAGACCGTCCCTTGAGCACGACTTTGCGGGCGTAGTCACGCTCTGAGAGGATACCGACCAACTTGCCTTCGGAGATCACAAGCAGGGACCCTATCTCTTTTTCAGCCATCTTCTCAATCGCTTCGTAGACAGACTGCTCGGGGGTTACCGACCAGATTACTTGGCTGCCCTTTCCCTTCAGGACGGAGTCTACCGGGTCAGTTAGCTTCATGGAGCACCTGCAGGGCTGCAATACTAGCATCCATGCCCTCCCCCAGGTCACGGCCCGCCGGTTCTACTGCGCGTTGCCTTTTAGCGGCTTGCCAATCGCGAGCAAGAAGATGGCGCTCTTTCCCTTCGCGTGTGGAGAAAAGAAGGCAGTTACATCATCATCGAAGAAGGTCAGCCCTGTGGAACCCAGGCGCTGGCCATACGCAGCCAGGTACATCCTGCCGCCGATGACGCCTGCCTCTAGCTGGACGGCTCGGTAGCCGCGGTTCCCGTATTGCTCGAGGATCCGTTCCAAATCCGCAAGAAAGAAGATTGCCACGCAGGCGTCCGCCGGCAACTCCTGTTCCAGCCCAAGATGGTACGCCACAGCGCGGAAGTCCCCCGGCTTCAAAACCTCGAGAGTGTTTCGATCACGCTGGAAGAAGTATGCACCCGGCCTGAGCCCCTGCACCGAGTGCACTATAAGGTAAAGATCGTTGAGCTGTGATCCGGGAGGTTCAAGGAAGTCAGCGGGCAGACCTCGCGTGGCGCAATCGAGAATCGTGGAGAGCAGAGACAGGGTGATGGATGCCGCCTTATCAAACGTTCGAGTAGAGCCTCGGCGCAGAATCACTTGCTCGATCGTATCCTTGGGTTGCTCTTCCTCCGCCTGTGGCCGGAGGCGGATCTCCTCTCCGACCGGGGCGAAAGATGTAACGGCCGAGCGCCTTTCGCGCCACTGTCGTACTTCCTCTTCTGTCTCAAGCGAAGACGCATCGTGCATCTGCAGCATCGCGGGATATTCGACCTCATGCTGTGAAAGCGGGACCGTTTCCAGCCCGAATGCCGGAGCTTCTCTCGGTGCCGGCGGCGAACCCCCCGGTGCACACCCGATGGGCACCAGGCACAATGAAACCTCACGCCGGGTCTCGAGATCCAGCAGGCGGTTCACCTCGGCGTCCACGAAGCCGAGCACGATCTTGGCCGGCAGCCCCGAAGCTGCGGAAACCGCCAGCATATTTGCCAGCAGCGTGCCGTTGTCCCAGCCGAAATGACGATAGGTGCGCGCCTGGTACTTCCACGCGTTCCGCCAGTAGGTTCCAGTGCAAATGATGGTCGCGGGCGCATGGGCGACGGCAGGTTCCATCGCCGTCGCCTGTGCCAAGTTTCCCCGAAAATCTCCTCCTCTCAAAAGTCGAAGTGACACATCCGCCGGATTGAAGTGATACACGCCGCTATCAAGTCCAGGGAGATCGCTCGTCACGAGGTAAAGCTCAATCTCGTAAAGAGCTCCAGTGCAGGCCGCGGCGCGAAAATAGATTTCGCCCCCTGGATAAGCACGCTGTTTGGTGATCCCCGCCGAGAAGTAGAGGATACGCGCCACATCGTGAAGATCAGGAACTGCTTCGGTTCGCGACGAGCGCACGGGCTCTGCGATCGCTGAGAGCGCAGTCACCCCTGTTTGGGGAAGGTCCCGTGGCAGCGGACGCGGCTCTATAGTCGGATAAAGCTTGAAAGGCAGCGGCCGATTCGCGAAGTCGAGGAAGTGAGGATTATTACGAACACTCCAAGGAGAGTGCTTGGTGTCATCGTGATATTTCCACGTTGCCCGGACGTCGCGGTTGTTCATGGCCACTGCGTCAGACTAGCACTTGCGCAGGACCACGGACGGAACGAATGAACGCGAACCGCGGATTGCGTCTGGGTCACGGTCAACTCGGAAGTTAGGGTCGAGAAGCTGACTTCACGGGACTGATCTCATTACGGGATCGGTCATTCGTCATTTCGAAACGCGATGCCCAGAGCGTCAAAGAACCCCCGACGTGCAGTCTGGATCAGCGCCCTGTGCGATTCGAGTGCCTCGTCGGTACATTTGGGATTGTCAACATTTCCAATTTGAAAGAAATCGTCAACGGCATCGCGCATTCCACGTAGCGCCTTTTCAACGTCCTTCTCGCCGATGAGCAAAAGTCTCGAGGAACTGTACCCAAAGGTCCTGAAGCCTTCAAGCAGTTGGTGCTCCAATACTTCCAAATCATGGGCCTCCTTAGAAGTTAGCTCGTGGCCCCCATTTCGCTTGAATAAGGCATTGCTCAGATCAGCCCAGTAAACCGTCGCCAAGGCATAGAAGTCGTCAACTTCCGCGAGCACCTTCTCAATCATGTCGCGCTTCTTGTCCAAGAAGGATTTTTTCGCCTGGTTACGATTGCTTAGGGAACCTCTGAACTAGCCCCACTTTTTTAGGCGGGAATGACTTGAAAAGTAAGATTCAGATCGATGCCTTCATTCCCACTGGTTCTTTGAGCCCTCCGGCTGGCCCGTGCCGATAGCCGGGCGCTCTTGGAAGACAC
>DATBZX010000208.1:0-3558 GCA_036512955.1 Terriglobales bacterium | reverse complement strand
GAATTGAAGTGGCTGCAGAGGATATCCATCCATTTCAATCAACAAATGACGTTCTTGAGCACAAAAAAGTCACCCTGCTCGAAGCGCGAACAGGGTGACAGGATCGAAACAGCGTAATTCAAGTTCGTTTACTTGATGATCTTTTCCCCGATCGATTTGCCCTGGGTAAAGAGCAGCAGGTAATCCTGGCCGCCGGCTTTGGAGTCGGTGCCTGACATGTTGAATCCGCCGAAGGGATGCGCGCCCACAATCGCGCCTGTGCACTTGCGATTGATGTACAGGTTGCCCACGTGGAACTCGCGCTTGGCGTAGGCGATCTTGTCAGGCGACGAAGTATAGGCCGCGCCAGTCAGTCCGAACTCCGTGTTGTTGGCGATAGCGATGCCCTCTTCGAAGTTGCGCGACTTGATCACCGCCAGCACCGGTCCGAAAATTTCCTGCTGCGAGATGGTCCCCATGGGATCGACATCGGCGATCACCGTGGGCTGAACGAAGTATCCCTCGCCCGCATCTTTCGCCGGTGCGCCGCCAGTGATGAGGCGTCCGCCCTCGGCGATGGCCTTCTCGATGTAGCCGAGCGTGGTTTTCATCGACTTCTCGTTGATGACCGGGCCCATGGCGACGTTCTGCGTGGGATCGCCGACAGTGATCTTCTCCACGCGATCTTTCAAGGCTTGCAGGAATTTGTCGTAGATGCGTTCGTCCACGATGACACGCGAGCACGCCGAACACTTCTGTCCGCTGAAACCGAAGGCCGCAACCGCGGTGCCTTCGACTGCGGCGTCGAAGTCGCCATCGACGTCCACTACCATTGAGTCCTTGCCGCCCATTTCCAGCACGGTGCGCTTGATCCAGACCTGGCCGGGCTTTTGTTGCGCGGCCGCCTGGTTGATGTGCAACCCGACTTCCTTCGATCCGGTGAAGGCGATGTAGCGGGTCTTGGGATGCTCGACGATGGCGTTGCCGAAGGTGTTGCCGTGTCCGGGGCAGTAGTTCACAACGCCGTCGGGAAGACCGGCTTCTTCGAGGATCTCGAAGAATTTCGCGGCGATCGTGGGCGAGTCGCCCGAAGGCTTCAGCACCACGGTGTTGCCGCTGACGATGGAGGCCAGCGTCATGCCGCCCATGATGGCGGCAGGGAAGTTCCACGGCGAGATCACCGCGCCCACGCCAAGCGGAACGTAGCGGAACTGGTCGTGCTCGCCAGGCAACTGCACCACCGTTTTGGCCTGGTCGAGCCGCAGCGCCTCAAGGGCGTACATCATGCAGAAGTCGATGAGCTCGGCGATGTCGGCGTCGGCCTCGCCGTAGTTCTTGCCGACTTCAAACACCAGCCAGGCTTCCAGCTCGAATTTGCGTTCGCGCAATAGTTGCGCAACTCTGAAAAGCAGCGCGGTGCGCTCCTGCAGTGGGGTGCGGCTCCAGGTCTCGAACGCCTTGAGTGCTGCCTGCATGGCGGGCTCGACTTCGGCTGGTCCAGCCTGGTGATGGACTCCCACCACTTCCGATGGCTTGGCCGGGTTGAGCGATGGAGCGGTGTCGCCGGTCTTGATGCGGCGTCCGCCGATGACCAGGTCGTACTCGCGGCCGAGTTCGGCGCGCACTTTTTCGATGGCGGCGTGCATTTTGCGCACGTTCTCGGAATTGCTCCAGTCGATCATGGGCTCGTTGACGAACTGGTCAGGAGCGGGGGCGGCGATGCGGTTTTCGGCGGCGCGATTGGCTTCACGCGCAGGATGAGTCAGGGTTGACATAAATGCGTCCTCTCGAATGGATGTTGATTGCGATGGCTAGCCGGGGCCCTTTAGTAGATGCGCTGGGGCGCCGGCGCGATGCGTAACCGTGGGCAAACAAGCCATCTTACACCTAACCGGCAGGCCACGATACCTCGGGGGCGGGGTGCTATCGAACGGGCGCGAGACCCTTGGAACATCGTGCGATCGGGCCCTCGCCCCGGGAACTGCGGGAACAAGCCTGCCGAGGTTGGGAAATTTTCTGCCGGCGGTGGTCGATTTTTACCCCGCTTCAACGTCCAAGTGATATAACGGCGGCGCAGGTGAGTTCCTTCCGGACCGACCCTCGCCCTAATTTCCTGCAAGGAGAATTACCATGGCAAACCCCTTTGTACATGTGGAACTGAACACGACCGACCTCGGTAAAGCGAAAGAGTTTTAAAGCAAGTTGTTCGATTGGAAGCTGGAAGACATACCGGGCATGAACTACACCACGATCGGCGTGGGCAGCGGCACGGGTGGCGGAATGATGACGCACCCCATGCCGGGCGCGCCGTCGTTCTGGTTGGCATACATTCTGGTGGACGACATCCATACCGCGACGGCTAAAGCTACTTCACTGGGTGCGAACATGGTGAAGGATGTCACCGAAGTCCCGGGCATGGGATGGTTCAGCATCTTCCTCGATCCCACGGGAGCCAGCTTCGCCATGTGGCAGGCAAAAATGTAGATGGGCGATGGATGTTGAGTGGACGGGTTTCCCACTCATTCTCGACTCTGGTTGGAATGAGTGGGAATCGCTGATTGCTCTCGACGTAGTTCTCAGGCGAACCAGTTGACTCAATTCAGCTACGAAAACTCCACGAATCCACCATCGACGCCAATGAGGTTGGGCGCGCCGTTGGGAGCAATCGAGTGGAATTGACGACGCTGATCGGCCGGCGGAGGCGACGCCACTCGACGTGTTACTGCGCCTCAGTGACAACCCGCCGTTTGAAGCGGTGTACATCCCCCAGCAAATAATTGTAGAGTTCAACGGCAAACTGCAGCCCGAGATTCGTGCGGCAAGGCTGAAGCCACAGCCCATCGAAACATGCCACTCCACTTCCAAGAGAGGTCGATCCAGTATCTTCTCGCAATCGGAGCGCCGAGCCACATCTCAACGGCTTGAAATGACAGGTATTGCACTGAACACTATCCGGTAGAACCACGCTACCCTAAAGTGCAATTGCAAATGAGACCAGATTGGTCTAAATTGCTCAGCATCCCCCCTACGTAAGGATTAACTTCAAGTGTGGGGACGGTGTAGCCGTCACACGGTCGGCGCAAGTCTGCCGCAATGCGCAAAAACGTTGCGGCGGGGTTGGGTCGAGTTAACTGGCCAAAGGGGCGCTCTGCCATCGAAGATGGCAGCGATTTCAGCACAGATCCCGCCAGCAGGTCTAACTGTTCCACTTCCAGTTTTTAGTCCGGACCATCCGATGCACCACTGGATGGCGGCGACGGTGGTACCGCCGTTGAGACCGATGCTCCCAGTGTCGGCCCCGGCGATTCCAGCAGGACAGGACACTACAGGATGACTTTGTGGGGCACGGTGACGGTAAGGCTGCTGGCGTGGGTTGTAATGTTTTGTTCCGGCTGTCCGTTGTGCGCGCAATTGGCCCAGCGTCTGTCGCTGACCGATGGAACTCCCGTCATCGTGCAACTCGACGAGACGATATCGTCGGCCCATGCACACGTCGGCGACCACCTGAGTTTCCGGGTGGTGCGCGATGTGAGCGTTGACGGATTCACTGTCATTCCGGCGGGCAGCACGGCATCAGGA
>DATBZX010000207.1:0-22419 GCA_036512955.1 Terriglobales bacterium | reverse complement strand
GCGCGCATAGAGTCGTGTCATCGAGGTCGTGACGCCGCTCTCGTCCAGGAAAATCAGCCGCTCCGGCGAGATCGACTGGATGCGCGCCACGAATTCTTCCCGTCGTGCGCGGTTGGCTTCACTGTCCCGCTCGACCGCGTGGAGTGACTTTTTTTCAGCCGCAGGCCCAACTTCTTCAACAGATGCCAGATCCGCCCCAAGCTCAGCGAAATGCCAGCCTCGCTGGACAACTTGGTCTGCAGTTGAGCCAGCGTCAAATCAGGCTTCGATGCCACCCAATCCATCACCTGACGCTGCGCCTCGGCACCGGCCCGCCACTTCCGCCCGGGTTGGTGCGGCACCCGCTCGGCCTGCCCGGTGCGGTTCCGTTGTGCGGAAATCTTCTTTGCCCAGCCCACGCTCACCAGGAAGCGGTCGGCAAGTTCCTCCAACGTCTCCTCGCCTTGATCGTAGGCCAACAGAAACTTACGGCGCAGATCATCCCCATATGGCTTCGCCATCGCTTCACTCGCCGCAGAGTCTCGCCAAAGTAAGTCTACACTATTAGAGAAAATGCTCTAATCACCAGATCCCGATGTGCTCAGTTTTCCCCGTATCAACTCCTCAACGTCGCCCACTTTGTCAGTCAGCACGTTCAGCTTGCCTGCCAGGCCCTGGATTTCCGATTCGGCGCGGCGGTTGACTTCATAGTCCAACTCGCCGCGCAGACGGTCTTTGGTGTCCTGCCGGTTCTGGCTCATCATGATGACCGGAGCCTGCAGCGCCGCCAGCATCGACAGGAACAGGTTTAGCAGGATGAAGGGATACGGGTCCCAGGCTTTGTGGCCTAGCATGACGTTGAAGCCGGAGTAGATGACCAGCACGAAAAGAAACGTGATGATGAAGGTCCACGATCCACCAAAAGAGGCGACCCGGTCGGCGATGCGCTCGCCAAATGTCTCCGCTTCTTCGATGATCTCGTTCGGGTTGCGGCTGGCGCGGACTCTCACCAACTGTTGCGAAGCGTGAAACTGCCTGCCCAGCACAGCGAGCATGTCCATGCCCGCCATTGGTTTCTTCTGCAGTAGGATGGCGATGTCATCGCGATCGATCTCGACACACGTGGTCTCTTCCAGCGCGATGGCTGTCGTCTGGTGCGGCGTCTGCTCCAGCATGGCCGCAAAGCCGAAGAACTCACCATGGCCGGGCTCATCGACTACCACTTCCTGCTGGTCGTCATCCACCATCGTCACCCGCACTCGGCCAGCCATCAGGATGTAGGCACGGCCGCCAGGTTCGCTCATTTTGTAAATGCGCTGGCGGGCCGCGAATTTCTTCATTTCAACTTGCTTGGCCAGGATGGCGATTTCCTCGTCATCCAGCAGGGCAAACAGCGGGACGTGTCTCAGTTCTTCAGGATTGCAGGGCATGCTCACCTCGTGGTCAGGCTAGGAGTAGCGTGGTCGGGGTGAGCATCGCACAACCGCACAGGAAGCGGCAACCCAACACCCAGTAGAAGCGAGTTGCGCTGCTACCCTGCTTATTTTGCGGGGGCCTTGGTAGTCGCACCGGCCGGGGGATGGTCCGGGTTCCACGTGGGCTGGCCGGCGGCGACAAATTGCACTTTGACGTTGGGAAAAAGGGCGCGAAGATCTTCGGCATACTGTTTCATGCCGGCCTCTTCCGAAACGGCGTGACCCAGAAGGATCAGAGCTTTGTGGCGGCCCTGGGCACTGGCGTCGCGCACGTACTCGACGGTTTCCCATTCGGGCACTTCGCCCGCGAGGAGGACTTCCACTTCATCGGAACGCAATACGAGGATCTGCTTTTGCGATCCGGCAGCTCCGGGGAGAAGAGCCACGTGGGTAATCGGGAGATCAGGATTTCCGACAATGCGCAGCGTCGGGGCGTTCAATCTTTTCGCCAACTCGCGGGACAGCCCGAGGAGTGTGGTCCGCGGAATGGTCAGTTGGAACGGATTGCCGTCATTCATGTAATTCTGCCAGCCCATGGCTTGGACGAGCCCTACAGCAACGGGGTCCGGTGAGACTCCGTGCATCTGGTCGTGAAAACGGAAGACGACCATGTGATGTTGCTGAATAAACGCTAACTTCTCCCGGTAGACCGGATCGCTGGCGAAAAAGGCGGCGTCATCAAGGTGGTTGTAAAACGTGGGCTCGTGCGAGATTACAAGGTTGAGGCCGCGGCGCTGAGCTTCACGCAGCACATCCATGGTGTCGAGGAAGGTTGTCGCAATGCCGGTAACCGGAGTGGATGGATCGCCAGCCTTGATGGTATCCACGGTGTCGTGAGGAACGGGAACCGCGTAATGCTTCTGGATGCGCGCGATTGCCTCAGCGGCGGTGAGGGTTTGTGCCGCTGACGTGAATGGGAAAACCGAAAGCAAGAATATGACTACGCAAGCTCGAACCAAAGAGGTGGGTGCCGATTGTGTTTCTTCGCTTCGCATGGCGAATCCAGTTTAGCTGCGGCATTCATAAATGTGGACATCACAGAAAAATTCTCTGCCAATAGCGTGGGCTGCGCCGCAGCTGTATTCTCGGCAGTGAGATTCAGGAGGACCACCTGCGATGAATCGTCGGCGTCTTGTACCGATTATTATGCTGTGCATGCTGGCGGCGACTGCGATCGCACAACAGCACCCTGACCTCAATACTGAGCCAATCACCGAGCGCTTGTGGACTGGCGAGGCGCCGGGAGCGGTGGGCACGACTCCCGAGGACGTGCCGACGATCACGCTCTATCGGCCCTTCATCACCGACCCGGCGAAGGCTGCGCGCACAGCGGTAATCGTTGCACCCGGAGGCGCTTATCTCTTCGTAGCCGACAATCACGAAGGCCGGCAGGTCGCCAACTGGCTCAACTCACTCGGCGTGACGGCGTGCGTGCTGAAGTACCGGGTGGGACCGAAGTATCGCTATCCCGTCGAACTTGAGGACATGCAGCGGGCTATTCGAGTGGTGCGCAATCGGGCAGCCGAGTTTGGCATTGCGCCTGACCGCATCGGCGTCATGGGATTCTCCGCCGGAGGACATCTTTCCGCCATGGCCGGGACGCACTACACCGAAGCAAATCCGTCCGCGCCTGACGCGATCGATCGCGTCAGCAGCCGTCCTGATTTCATGGTGCTGGGCTATCCGCTGATTTCCTATGTAGCAGGCTGGGCCAACCCTGGCTTCCGGGACATGGCAAACCGGGGCCTGCTCGGCCCCAACGACAGCCTGAAGTTGCGTGCAGAAATTTCGCCCGACATGGCGGTGACGCCTAAAACGCCTCCCGCATTTCTGTTTTCGACGAGCCAGGATGACGCTTTGCCTCCGCAAGACAACGCTGTCCTGTTCTATCTTGCGCTCCAGAGAAATCATGTTCCCAGTGAACTGCACGTATTCCAGAACGGTCCCCATGGCGTCGGCCTGGACCTCGGCGATCCCGTGCTCGGTGAATGGCCCGTACTATTACGGAACTGGCTGGCCGTCAATGGGTGGTTGAGCGCGCCAGGAAAGTGAGCGCGCCTGGTTCTGCCTCTCACCTCGCCCTACAGGCGCACGATCTTTTCTGACTCGATGCCCCGCATGGCGTTGCGCGTGTCCACGATCAGCTTTGAAGAATCCAGCAGCGCCTTGTAGTCGAAATCCGTGTGGTCGGTGATAATGACCACGCAATCCGCAGCGCGGGCTGACACCTGCGCCTCCTGAGACTTCAGGTCCAGGCCATCCAGCTTGAGTGTCGGCACGTAGGGGTCGCTGTAGCTGACCTCTGCTCCCAGCTTCTTCAGCAGCAGGAGGACGTCAAGCGCCGGCGACTCCCGCATGTCGTCGATGTTGCGCTTGTAAGCGACGCCGACGACGTGCACCCTCGAGCCCTTGACCGCTTTGCCGTGATTGTTAAGCGCGCCTTGCACTTTGCCGACCACGAAATGCGGCATGTTGCCGTTAATATAGCCCGCGAGTTCGATGAACCGCGCCTCGATACCCGACTGCTTGGTCTTCCACGACAAGTAGAACGGGTCGATGGGAATGCAGTGGCCGCCCAGTCCAGGCCCGGGATAGAAGGGCATGAAACCAAACGGCTTGGTGGCGGCGGCGTCGATTACCTCCCAGACGTTGATTCCCATGCCGTCGCACATCAGCGCCATCTCATTTACCAGGCCGATGTTGATCATGCGAAAGGTGTTTTCCAGCAGCTTCACCATTTCAGCCACGCGGGTATTGCTGACCGGGACAACCTTCTCCAGCGCTTGCGAGAAGAATACTCTGCCCATTTCGGTGCAAGCAGGTGTAATACCCCCAACCACCTTGGGCGTGTTCAGGGTCTGGTACACGGGGTTACCGGGATCGACGCGCTCGGGTGAGAAGCACAGAAAGAAATCCTCGCCGACTTTGAGTCCACTTTTCTCGAAATTCGGTAGCAGCAGTTCGTCGGTGGTGCCCGGATAGGTAGTCGATTCCAGAATCACCAGCAGGCCGGGATGAAAGTACTTTTCGATAGCATCGGAGGCCGACACGATGTAGCTCATGTCGGGGTCCTTGGTCTTGCGCAGCGGAGTAGGCACGCAGATGTTGATGGTGTCGAGATCGCGGACCACGGAAAAGTCGGTGGTTGCGTCGAGGCGTCCTTCCTTAACCAGTTGGGCAACTTCGATGCTGGGGACATCCTGAATGTAGGATTCGCCCTTCATCAGGCGGTCAACGCGCGACTGCTGCAGGTCGATGCCGGTAACGTGGAAACCCGCCTTGGCAAACTCTACCGCCAGCGGCAATCCGACATAACCCAACCCGACAATTCCGACGTGCGCGGATTTCTTCTCGATCTTGTCTTTCAGTGCTTGAAATGTGCCGACGGTCTTCTCCACTACCTGCATGAATCGATCTCCTGTGTCCCAAAGTGCCGATACCACGTTTGTGGCCGCCACAACCACATTCTTGCCAATCTATGATTCTATACATTCAGCGCAGCGGTTGCGTAATCGGCAAATGGGCGCGCGCGAATCTCTACGGAATCTTTAGTACCAAGCGCGCTCGCAGCGTGAGCGGCAATGCTGTTGTGCGGCGCACCACGATGACCGGCGCCGCCTCCTTCAACCCGAAGCAGCGGGAACGCCAACCGCTTTCCAACTTACCACCTTCGACGGCGAATTCCGCGATGTCCCCAATGCTCCATGTGCCCGCATTGGATGCTGTTGGGCCCAACGCGAAATGCCAAAATTGCTCGACCAGGTGCTCACCCTCCGGACCCTCGATTTCGTCCATGATCTCAAACTCGCTGCCGTTCACAAACTCGACTGTCCTGGTATGCGAGAACCCCTGGTAGCGGCACACTGCGACCGCGCGATCGCGCGCTACGTCGCAGACAAACTCAAGTAATGACACTTCCGGCTTCCGCGCCCAGCGAAATGGACCGTCGGGAGTGCCCTGGTCGAAGCCATCGATGCGAATCGTATTGTGAGCCGACGATCCGCGGAATACGCCCCGCCATTCGGGATCCATATAGCTATAGGTGCCAGAATCTTCGAGGATTTCACAATCGCCACTCGTGACGACTAGCGATAGCGTGTCGGAGTGACTATGGCCGCCGCTCCACGGACCGAACGGCCCGGCATCGAACACGGCGCAGACTGGCCCGCGTCGCATGACTACGATTCCGCTGTCCTCGAACCGGCGGGAGTGAATTGCCATCAGATCGCCCTGCGGGCTTTGGCAGCGCTCCGGCCCAAGCCACCACAACGCGATCGCTTCCGCGTCATGCCTCGAGTACGCGAAGAAACGTCTGTGGAGCAGCGAAGATACCGTCGCCAGGGTTGCGCGGGCGAAGCGTGATCGCGGTCCGTAGGGGGAGAAGAAGCGGCCTCCGTCGTCGTCGCCAAGAAATGGCAATTCGCCGCTTTCGCAGGTAATCGAGGCGAGAAACTCCGCCATTCTTGCAAGTCCTTCGCGGTAGGATGCGGGAACGTCTTCCAGTACGGCATGAAACGCGAACATGTCGAGCGCGTACACATGGTAGTGGGTGGAATGTTCGAAGTAGCTCCCGTCACTCTTCACGCAAGTGTTCATGTGGCCGCACACGATCTCGCGTCCCAACTTGCGCCAGCGTTCGGACCGCGGAAAGGCGGGGAACAAGCGTCCCAAAGCATGCAGAGCCACAGCCTCACCGAGCAGGTGCGTATTGGGCGAGAAATAGATCGACAAGTTGTATTCGAGATGCAGTCCATGGCGATAGAGTTCGGCGAGAAAGCGTTGTCGGAAGGAAGCCGACACTTTCTCGCCCACCAGATGCCATATCCATATCCACGACAGCGCGCGAAACCCGACCTCGAGCGCGCTGGCCCAGTTCATCCCCCGCTGAAACCGGTTCTCCGTCCACCAGTGCTCCAGTTGGCGGACCACTGCGGCGGAGTATTCGTCCCGTCCGGTGACGACAAAGGCCTGCGCCAGCAAAACCAAGTGCTGGTGTCGGTTGAGCTCCCAGATCAGCTTGTGGTCTCCCACCGCCTCCAGATCGAGATAGGGGATCGTTCGAAAATACTTCTGCTGGGTTTCAATGCCACGTTGCGGGTCGCGCCGCCATGCGACAGTCGCTCCAAAGTCGACCACATCGCCCAGGAGAGGAATTCGGCCCTGCACGATTTCGTCTGCTAGGCTCACCAGTTCGCGAGCGTAGTCGGTATCGCGAAGTGCTTCACCGATGGAGTTCGGAGCAGGCAACACATCGAGCGGAGCGGTCGCCGACAGCCCTAAATTTGGTGAAGATAGATAGAGGAGGGCGTTGGCTGCTTCCTGGCGCAGTCGGAATGTGAGTTCCCTGACGCTTCGCATTCCGGGGACCTCAGTTCACAGACAGCATGCAGGGGAGGGTTTCAGACTGCCTCCAACTTGGCGGCCAGGGCCGGCTCGGCGCTAGCCACGTTGATCACTGGGACGGGCGACTCCGCAAGGACCTTGCGCGCTTCAACAGTTGGGTCCTGCGTCACCACGATCAGTTCGGCCCAGTCCAGTATCCCATGCAGGCTCTTCTCCATGGAGCGGCCGATGTGCGGCAACGAGCTCAGCAGAAACGCCTGGTTGCTGCCGTAAATCGCGTCAAGTTGGATGTGTGGATCGTAAATCTTAACGTCGCACCCCTTGCCGATCAGCATTTCGATCAGGGCTACGCCCGGGCTTTCGCGCAGGTCGTCGGTATTGGGCTTGAAGGCCAGTCCATAGATGCCAATTTTGCGGCAGCCCATGTCCATCACCCGGCGAAAGGCTCGCGTGATGTGCGACTCGTTGCTGGGCAGCACGGAGTTCAGCAGAGGCAGATCGAGATCAAGTTGCCGCGCCCGGTAAATCAAGGCGCGCAAATCTTTGGGCAGGCAGGAGCCCCCAAACGCGAATCCCGGTTTCAGGTAGGCAGCAGAAACGTTGAGCTTGGTGTCGCGGCACACGGTTTCCATCACCTCGGTGCCGTCCAGTCCCAGTGATGCGGACAGCGTCCCGATCTCGTTGGCGAAGGCGATCTTCAAGGCGTGAAACGTATTGCAGGTGTATTTGATGAGCTCTGCCGTGCGCAAGGCGACCACGGATGTTTCCACCGGCAGTCCAGAGTATAGCCACGCAACGCGCTCGGCGGCCGCGCGGTCGTGGCTGCCCACGACCACCAGCGACGGCTCCATAAAGTCTTTGACAGCGCTTCCCTCGCGCAGGAATTCGGGATTAGCCACCACCACCGCCCTGGGCTCGATCGCCGGGGCAACCGTTTCATCACAGGTGCCGGGAAAAACCGTGCTCCGCACCACCACCGTCAGCGGCTTGGAGCGACCGTCAAGGTGAGCGGCAATGTCGGCAGAGACCTTGCGCAAGTAGTCGAGGTTGAGGTTGCCATTGGGAGCTGACGGAGTGCCCACGCACAGGAACGCGAAGTCCGCGTCACGCAGGGCGTCCGCCGTCGAAAGGGTCGCCGACAACAAACCGCTGGCGATGTGCTTGCCAATCAGCGGCTCCAGCCCGGGCTCGTAGAATGGCGACTGCCCGTCCTGGATGGCCTTGACCTTGCGGGCATCGACATCCACGCCGACGACACGGTATCCCAGTTCGGCAAAGCAGGCACCAGTTACGCAGCCAACGTAGCCAAGTCCAAATACCGCAATTGTGGGCCGTTCTTCCTTTGCGTCCATGGGTCGGTTCATTCTGTCTTAACTCTCCGGGCACCACACCCTGAAAAATCTTGTTAATGCAGCGGCGTTAGGTCACGGCGGTTCGACTAGCCCGCGGCTAACGCAGTCGCGCTTGCGCGATTACCAACCAGCAATAACTTCTCGAACTCGGCGGCGATAATGTCCCACGAGAACCGCTTCGTCACCAGATCCAGTGCCTCGTCGGCAACAGACTTCCGCTGCGGGACATCCTGCAACAAGGCAACGCACTGGTCAGCGAACGATTCCGGCGTGTCGGCCAGCCGGATGTTTCCCGGATGGCATACATCTAAACCCTCAGCGCCGATCGAGGTTGAAACTGTGGCCGTACCGGCGGCCATGGCTTCGTAAATCTTCAGCCGCGTCCCACCGCCGATGCGCAAAGGGACAATCGATGCGCTGGCTCCCCACAGCCAGGGCCGGACGTCGGGAACCGTGCCCGTTACGTGGATCCGGGAATCCTGCTGCGCCAAAGCCTGCATGGCTGAAGACGGCGACCTGCCGACAACTGCCACCGTGCAATCCGGCTTGCGCTGCCAAATCAGCGGCAAAATCTCGCGAACAAAGTAGTTTACCCCATCGGAATTGGGCAGCCAGTCCATCGAACCAACGAAAACCAGGTCGGCCTTGCGCGGCGCGTCGGGCGGACGGCGAAAGTAGTCCAAGTCCACGCCGGTGGCCACGCTGACTGCCTCGATGCCGAACAGTTCTCGCATGACGGTTGCATCCTGCGGCGACACGGCGATCACTCGCGCTGCAGCCCGGCACATACGACGTTCCCAATTGAACATGCGATTAGCTTGCATTTTGAAATAAGCCTTGCGTACCGGATCGGGTGCTTGCTCGACGTGACGCCGCCAAATCATGGATTCAACGTTGTGCTGAAACAGCACCACGCCGCTCATATCGGCAAAGTTAGGCGCAGGCGCCAGGAAATCGCAAACCACGCTGTCGAATGGCACAGCGCTGAGGACTCTGGAGATCTGTTCGGACATCGCCGCCGAGCAATAACGGCTCAGGGAAAGCGGCAATGACGAAGTCAGATTGCGCGCCAGTTGCGCTACGAATTTGAGTGACCCCCGCGGCGGAACATCAAGCGTGACCGCATACGCATGGCTACAGTATTCACTGGCACGCTGCAGGCCTTCGGGTTGCGAAGGACTGTCATAGGCGATGTAGTGAACCTCGTGGCGGGGATGCAGCCGCTTTACGATTTCCAACGTCCGGATCTGACCTCCACGAGTGGTCGGGTGGAGGAAATCCGATTTGACCCACAGGATTCTCATGCGACCTGGACACTGCCGGCTGCGACTGGCATCAGGCCTTCCCAGAATTGTTCGCGACGGCCCGTCAGGTACATGTCGCCCCAGACCTGCAGATTCAGCAGGCGCCAGATTCGATCGGTGGCGTCGTGCAGGCCGCGATCATGCTTGTCGAGCAGATCGTCGAGGTACTCGAAGTTCACGTACGCTGCGAGCAATCCATCGGGATCGCGCAAATAGTCGCGAATGATCTTGGCCTGATCCTGCATAAGCCACGCGGTAATTGGGGTCGGAAAGCCCATCTTCTTGCGATAGATGATATTGTGCGGCAGCAGATCTTCCACCGCTTTCTTCATGATGTACTTGCCATGCTTGCCGCGCAGCTTCATGTGGGGAGGCACCGACGCCGCGAATTCCACAAACTTATGATCGAGGAAAGGCACTCGGCTTTCGATGGAACACGCCATGCTCATCTGGTCCTGCTTCATCAGCAGTTCGACCAGATACGTCTTTTGGTCGGCATAGAGCAGGCGGGGCAAGGTCGGCGATTGCGCAACCGATTGCCATCGTCCCAGAAAATTTGCGTAGGGATCGGCGTCGAAGTGTGCGCTCAGCAACTTCTTTTGCTCCTCGGCTCCGAACGCACAATAAAAATTGTTCAGGTACAGCGACTCAATGTTGGCGCCGCGTCCCAGAACCGTGTGACCGAGCTTCCTGCGGACCGAAGCCGACAGCAGCGGGGAGCCAGCCACCGCATTCTGGATGGCGTTGCGCATTCCAATGGGAACTCCGCGATAGGCGCGCATCCATTGCTGGTTGAGCTGGTAGAAGCGATACCGTCCGTAACCGCCGAATAATTCATCGCTACCCTCTCCGGTCAGGACAACCTTCACTCGTTCCGACGCCAGACGCGACACAAAGTACAGTGAGACACTGGAAGGCCAGGTGATGGGCTCGTCCTCATGCCATACCAGGCGCGGCAGCGCGTTGAAGAACTCATCCATCGTGACAACGACTTCATGATGGTCGGTGCCGATTTGTTCGGCGACTTGGCGGGCCTCGGAGAGTTCGCTGAACTTGGATTCGTTGTAGCCGACGGAGAACGTTTTCACCGGGCCATCGGCCATGCGCTTGATGAGCACAGCGATGGCGCTGGAATCGACTCCGCCGCTCAGAAACATGCCTAGCGGAACATCGCTCATCAGCCGCATGCGGACGACTTCTTCCAGGCGTGCGCGGCACTCGGCAATCCATTGCTCGTCCGGCCGATCCTCGAACTCGGTCGGGCAGGGAGCGTCCCAGTACTGCTTGATCTCGAGCTTCGGGTTGCTACCGCAACTCAGCGTCAGGGTATGCCCCGGCATGAGTTTGCGGATTCCCTTGAACAATGTCTCTTCGCCGCTGGTGTATCCGAAGGCGAGGTATTCGGGGAGCAACGGCTCGTTGAAATCGGCGCTGATCTCGGGATGCTGCAGCAGCGCCTTGATTTCCGACGCGAAGGCGAACGTTCGGCCGTTCCAGAAATAGTAAAACGGCTTGATGCCCAGGCGGTCGCGCGCGCAGAACAGCCGCTTGCGATTTGCGTCCCAGATGGCGAAGGCAAACATGCCGCGGAATTGAGTGAGGCACTGATCGCCATGCTGCTCGTAGGCATGAATGACCGTCTCAGTATCGCAGTGGCTCTTGTAGCGGTGTCCGGCGGCTTCGAGTTCGGGACGCACGACGGCGTGATTGAAGATTTCGCCGTTGTAGGTGATCCACAGCGAGTCGTCCTCATTGGACATCGGCTGGCCGCCAGTGGCCAGGTCAATGATGCTCAGGCGGCGGTGACCCAGGGCTACTTCCCCCTGTACACGAAATCCGGAACCATCGGGACCACGATGCGCAATGATGTCCGTCATGGCGCGGATCACCCGCGCGTCGGCAGAGCTGCCGTCGGTGTGCAGAACTCCCGCTATACCGCACATAAATCTACTATTGCCCAACTGCTGCGGGGTCGGGACCATGCTGCAGAAGTGGCTCGGCAGGCATAACCTATGCGCTCGCCGCCCGATCGGCGCTGCTGGATCGGTCCAGTCACCGGCTTGTTCTCGCAGGAGAAGACATCCCGTGCCTAGCAATAGGAACCCACTTCAGCGCGAGAAAATCCGGTATGTCGCCTCGAAACACCCCGCCAGTTTACCATGATCACCTCAGGGTAGACTCGGGCACCCATGTAGCTGTGTTGCGAGGAACTCCTCTGCCGATCGTCACAGACTCTTAGGCTATCCGAGAGCTGTATTCTCCCGGCCCCATCAAGACCGTCAATGACTTGCTCTCCGCTAGCCATGTCGCTTCATCCTTGTTGTGCAGGGCCATCGCCTGCTCCAGTGCCCCTTCGCCACCAAGACCAACGCTTGGTTGCCGTAGTTGCGACTGAGCTCATTCTTGTCACCAAGGTTCCAGGCAATACCCATTGGCCCAACATGTGCCCATCTGTCCGCTTTTCTTTGTGAAACGGATTCTTGTTCTTTCTATACATCCCGTTGTCACACGCCTCGCACCGCCGGGCGTGGCATCATTGTGCTATGATCGCGTCTGAAATTGCTATCGGACAGCGCCGTGAAATTGGTCGAAGCCCTCGAAGTACTGAAGCACAATCCCGCCCCTGAGTTGCCAGTCCTTGAGGTTCAACTGGCCTGTGGCTTCACGCCGTTACACTTGTTGACCTTTCTTGGCGCTCATTTGCGCGGCGCACTTCCCGCTCGTCGAGTGACGATTTCCACCGGAGCATTTGGCGACCTGCCCGGCAACCTTGAACGTCTGGCGAAAGTGCAGAATTCCACTATCGTGGCGGTCGTGGAGTGGCAGGACCTCGATCCGCGGCTGGGGATCCGACTGCTCGGCGGTTGGAACCCAGGGCAACTGGGCGACTTTGTCCAGACAGTTCGCGACCAGGCCATCAGGGTCATAACGGCTCTGGGATCCGTCGCTCAGAAGAACACGGTTGTTGTCGCTCTGCCCACCCTCCCCATCCCACCCGTAGCATTCACTCCAGGATGGCTTTCCAGCCATCTGGAAACCGACCTGCAAGGCGTACGAGCGACTCTATTATCTAAACTCGCGGAACTATCATCGATCCGAATCGTCAGTTCACAACGCCTCGATCAACTATCGCCGTTAGAGGAGAGATTCGACGCGAAGTCTGAACTCAACACGGGTTTTCCCTACAGTTTGAGTCACACCGACAAGTTGGCCGGATTACTTGCTACTCTTGTCAATGATCCGCCAGCCAAGAAGGGACTCATTACCGACCTGGATAATACGTTCTGGATGGGCATACTTGGTGAAGTGAATACCGAAGGTATTAGTTGGGATCTCGATCACCACGCGCAAAAGCACGGACTATATCAGCAATTGCTAGCGTCACTGGCTGAATCAGGCATACTCATAGGCGTCGCCACCAAGAACGACCCTGCCCTTGTCGAAGAAGCATTCCGCTCCCGACAGCCACTTCTTACCCGTAAGCGGATATTTCCCCTGGAGGCTGGCTGGGGACCCAAGTCTGAATCGGTGCGGAGAATTATTGAAGCATGGAATATAACTCCCGATAGTGTCGTTTTTGTCGACGACGGCCCCTTGGAACTTGCGGAAGTAAAGTCATCTCACCCCGATGTTGAGTGTGTCCTCTTCCCGAAAAACGACGACAAGGCTGTCTATGACCTCCTCTGCCAGCTTCGTGACATGTTCGGCAAGAGATCTGTTTCCGCCGAAGACTCCATTCGACTGGAGAGCATCCGTACTTCTCACGCCATCACGGAAGCTAGCCGAATCGAAGGCTATACCCCCGAGCGATTTCTCCAGGAAGCGGCCGGAAAACTGTCGCTTAGCTTCCTGAAAAAACCACCCGATCCTCGTGCCCTTGAACTTGTCAACAAGACCAACCAGTTCAATTTGAACGGCAAGCGCCATACCGAAGCTTCGTGGCACCAGTATCTGAGTGACCCAAATGTGTTTCTCATGTTGGCTTCCTACGAAGACAAATATGGTCCGCTGGGCAAGATCGCGGTCCTGACCGGGCGGGTGGACGGCAGCAACCTGGCCATCGATCATTGGGTGATGAGTTGCAGAGCATTCTCGCGGCGAATCGAGCACGGATGCCTGCTGCGCGTATTTGAGAAGTTTGGCGCGGAACAAGTCACATTGGACTACTCAAAGACCGAGCGGAATCAGCCGGTCCAGGAATTTCTGGGTGGATTGGTCGGTCATTCCGTCGCCGAGGTGTTTTCCATCTCCAGAGAGCAGTTACGCGAGAACTGTCCTGCCGTTTATCTCCAGATTCAGGAGCTTGAGGGTGAATAGTATTAAAGCCCGGCTTAGCCGGTGCTTTTCTGCTGTATTTCCCAACCTGCCCGAACCACAAATCACCACCGCCAGCCTGGAGACGGTAGCCGGATGGGATTCCATAGCCGCCGCTACCCTGGTCACCACAATCGAGGAAGAGTTTGGCATAGAGTTCGACGTTGAGAGTCTGGGCGATCTCATTTCCTACCAGGCAATTTCCGATTATCTATCAGCTCTTCCGGTCAGGGAATAGACAACCCAGCGATTCACCTATCCGCCGCTTCGCGCGTGCGCGGGCATGTCCCATCAATAGTCAGGCATGGTACCGCCGGCATTGCCCACGGCAGCCTTGAGGCCAATTCCAAGGTCTGCACCCTTCCTTGGAGGTTACGGCAACTCGATCGACGCTGTGCAGGACCCTCGGTTTGGTTTCAGCAACGCGGAAATGCAGTGCCACCGTTACGTCAGGTGGATTCGCCCGTCGCCGTCGCCTCGGGTGACGTGCATGCGCGCTTCGCCTTCTTGCTGAGAGCGAACCAGTTCAGTCAGCCGCTTCGACGTCGCCAGCAGGTAATTCGATGGGCCTGCCAGAAAGCCCGCCGAACGAAAGGCCTGCACCCAGGCCGCATGGCTGTGATTCACCACTAACAGGTCGGCGCCTTGCGACGCCATCTCGCGGTCGGTTAGCACGGCAGTCAGCGTCATGGCATCCGGATCGGCCACGCAATCGAGAACCGAACCCAAGCGCAGGTTCCCGAAGTGGCGATGGTTTGCCAACGCCGCATTGAAACAGACACTCCATCCGACTGGCTTGGCGTCGCACTCGATCAGTAGAATTATCACTCTTGGGTCGGAGGCCGGGTAGAGGCTCTCCAAGGTGCGGCGGTCGCGCTGCACTGCGAACGAACAACGATCGCGGCAACGCCGCCAGATTTCGTCCGCCCAATCCCCCCAGACATTCACCTGCCGTATCGAGCCATTCTCCGTGCTCCGTCGACGCTGCATTACGGTCAGGCCCGCTGCGCCCAGGCCCGTGAGCCGCGCTGCCTGTGCCGCGATGCGCTTCACTGGCGACGTCCGCAGCATCTGCAGCTCGCGCAGGAAGTTCCCCGTGCGATGTACGCGAAACAGGAATGGTATCGGCCGCACGGACCATCCGGAAGCAGCCAGCAGCTTGGGTAGTGGCCGATCGGCCGAGCCCATCCCCACCATGAACACGACTTCGGCCTGCTTCTGCATGAACTTCACCATCTGCATGGCGACGATGGAATACTTGGAATTCACGATGCCTTCCGACAGCGGTGACTGGAAGTTCACGGCACGAACCACATGGCCGTTCACCCAGCCAGGCTGGTCCATGGCCAGCACTCCGCCGCGCACCTCGCCACCGTCAAGCACCAGATATTGCGTCCATTGAATCGGGTCGTCCGGCGTGGTTCTGATCTTCCCCAGGCCCGTGGGCAGAAGAAAGTCTGTGGGGGCATCGCCATGAATCATCCGTTGATTGAATGCCTCAGCGGCGGGACCGTGATCTTTTTCAAATGGGATGAATCGCAGGGGCATAGCGGAATGAATTGTCTAGGAAGTACCGCGGAAGAGTTTCTCCCACAGCCAGCGCCTTTCCAGCTTCCGCCTGACGCTGTCCGTGAGGGTCGTGGGGCCTTTTGTCGTCAAGAGAAAATCCAGCAGCTCGGAGACTGGCACGAACCAGCCATTCTTGTGCGCCAGCCGTTCCATCGTTCGCCTGAACTGCGGATTGAGCTTGCCATCCTGCACATACCCGTGGCCGAAGTGAGTGTACATGATGCACCCTCCACCCTGTTCCTCCAGCAGGTCCTGGTGGTGGTCTTGCAAGGTATTAAGAAACGCCGGCGCCTGGTTGCCCTCCGACGCCGAGTACCAGTAGCGTACATACGGCCGCAGGGGATCGACGTATGGCATCCACGGATTCATGCGTAACGTATTGATGTCGGCATACACAAAATTACGGCAGTAGCGGATGCGATCACGGCAGACATCTCCCCAGAAACTCGGATGCCCCTCGACCTGGCCGAAGAAGCGGTTGCGCGTTCGGCCCAGCGTGGCTAGGTTGTAAATGCTGCGTCGCCAACTGCTCAAGCGCGCCGGTCCCCAGTACATCGCGTCTGCGTTGTAATGGCTCGCCATCGTAACCGCGGCCTGCCCGAAATAGCTTTCGAACAGGTCCAGCGCTTCGATGGTTTCATCGCGCGTGCTGGAGTGCGGGGCGGCGTTGTGAAAACCAATCTCGAAACCCCTGGCCTGAAGCTGCTGCAGAAAGCCGCGATACTCCAGATTGGCGCAGGTCTCGCCGCCCGAGTTGGGTTCGCGGCGGATGTCCAGGGGCCAGACTCCAATCGTCGTTCGGAATCCCAAGTCGGCCAGAAACGAGTAGACCAGCCGCGTCGTCTCCATCGACTGCCCATCGGGATCGTCAAAAACCGTGAACGCAAATCTCCTGCCTTCCGGCCACGTGATCGCCGGTTGAGGAACTGGCAGAGTGTTGTCGGACCCCATTCTTACTGTGCCTCACTTTCCATAGCGGCTCTGCCCCGAAATTACTTGGACGGGAAAGCAACCGGGTGTACTTCGGAATCAACCGCTAGACGCCAAGCACGACGCAGGAAGATAACTGGCCGGGTATTCCCGGATCATTACGGATGCACTGCTGGAAGCGTCTCTCAGCGTAGCCATTTGGCATCGAAAGCACAAGTCTGGCCTTCATTATAAGCGCTGGAGCAAAAATAGACCGCATTACGACCAATGCATCAGTGAACGACCCGAGCGATCAATTTCCCAGGCTAAACCGGGAGTAGTGTGTCTGCTTTGTGGAAAAACGGCCCAGCAAATTGAATTGGATGGTCACTGGTACTGGTAAATGCTAAGGTTGGAATGGTTTCCGTCGTCAGTGGTGAGCGTCTTCAGAGGCAAGTTATCACGCGCCTCGCACCACCGAGCGTAGTACCATTGTGTATGATCCCGTCTGAAACTGCTGTTGGACTGCGCCGTGGAACCGGTTGAAGCCCTCGACGCACTGAAGCACAACGCGTTCGCCATCGCCAGTGTCTGTTGCTGCATCGCTCTACAGGCCCTCCGCCAAATTTCCTCTCACTCCAGCCTGCAGATCGGTGGAAATCGGAGTACTTGTTCAGAGTCCCCCTAAGGTGCGCACGGTCAACACGATGGCGAAATCCCTCCGCGTGGCAGCCCAGTCGTTCTCAAAAACATCCCCGGCGACCAGTACTCGCCGTGCGTTCTTGAACTGAACCGCTATCATTTTGCTCCGTATTTAGTTGCCATTTCTGAGCATTCGGGCTTGCTGGGTAGATCATCGGAGACGTGCCGCGGGTCCTTCCATGGAGGACGAGACCCGAAAAAGGCCAACTGCAGGAGGCGCCACTCGGAGCTGCCGTCAAATGAACGATCTCCTCTATCTTGCTCCGCTGGCAATCCGAACAAGCCTGCAGGCAACTTCCGGCCCGACTTAAGATCGCAGCCGATCCAGTAGCCGGTCGTAGATGTCCGCCGTTCGTTTAGCCGCTAACTCAATAGACAGATTCTCTCTTGCATGCTGTGCGGCCCGGCGTCCGAATTCCACTCGAAGACTTTCGTCCTCAATAAGCTGGGTGAGCCGATTCGCCAGGTCTTGGGAATTTCCGGGTTCAAACAGAAGACCGCGCGAGTTCTCACCAATTAACTCTGGTGTGCCGCCCACGCGGGAGCCGACCACGCAGCAGCCGCAAGCCATGGCTTCCAAAAGCGAATTGGAAAATGCCTCCGAGAGCGACGGCAGCACGAAGATATCCATTGCTCGCATCCAGCGAGCAACGCTCCGCTGTGCCGGCATGAAAACGCTGGCGGCGCCGATCCCCAGTCTGACGGCATTCTCTTGCAGGCGGGGAAGCTCAACGCCGCTCCCGACTATTACGAGCTGAAGCTTTCGGTCAGGGAAGTTCAACTTTGCAAATGCCTCTTGCAGCAGTGGTAGTCCCTTCTCCCACCGAAGCGCACATACTGTTCCAATCACCAAGTCGGCGGGCGCCAGTTCCGCTGGCCTCGGCTCCTCGGCAGGGAAGAATTCAGTCGTGATGACGCCGTTGTAGCACAATTCCACCTTGTCGGCGGGCACATGTTCGTCCTCGACCATATATCTTCGAATGGCTTCACAATTGACGAATATGGCGTCCGAATATCGATCCGCCCAGCGCAGCAGCTTCTGCGTTCTTGGATCAAAAAGGTTCCTATAGCTCAACTGGCTGCCGATCACAATCCGAACTCCCGCCATTCGAGCTATGACCAGTCCATATATTCCGATCGGATCGTAGGAATGAACGACTTTGATGCCATGTTCTCGAATGTAGCGCCTAAGCCTGAATCCCGAGTAAATCGCCTCGCGTGATGCCAAACTGCGCAGGGGGAGATGCAGGATTGGGACACCTGCTGACCTCAACTCCTCGTATCGCATTCCGTGGGCGTTATACGTTGCTACATGCGGCACGAATCGGGTCCGGTCGAGGTAGACTGCAATTTTGGCAACGTCTCGTTCTACGCCACCTTGATCCAGTTCTCTAACCATGAGCAACACCGGGACTGGCGCTGTTCGACGGGAACCCCCGACCGCGGTAAGCTCAGTTCTGGTAGTCGACACGTTTTTCATCCTCGAGATATATTCAACGGTTCAACGGGCAGGCAGGATTCCCGACTGCCACTACGCCTGACGGAATAGGTTTCGCAGCCACCGCCGCAGCTCCGATCGTGCGGTCTTCCCCTATGTCAGCCATGAGTATAGAACCATCGCCGATCTAGTACCTGTTCCCAATCGTGATCTCGCCATGCCCGGCCTGGGTAAGATTTCCACTTGTATCGCGACTATGCTGGTGGCCGCCGCCTGGAATCAGAACGTGTGACACGATCTGCGTTCCTGGACCGATGATTGTGCCGGCCTATTATGCGAATAGCATACCTTACTCCGCTCTCTTCCAATGCCTCGTAAATCTCCGGCTTCGCAGAGGCGCTTTGCGAAGAGTATGGAAGCCGTCTGACGATCGTGGTTCCACCTGCACTGAGGGAGGAACATGCCGACGTATTGGCGTCAGCGGCGAAAGATGCTGGTGTCCGAGTATTGGTTCCGGTGCAGGCGGGTGCCATGGGCGCCGCGCTCTTTCGTGATCAATTTCACCTGAATCCGGCCGGTGCCGCCTTATTCACTGCGAAGCTCGAATCTGACCTTACAGCTCCTTCGCGCTAGTCCGCCATTGCGCTTGCATGTGCCCTTCGATTTGAATCAGTGAGTGCTCATGCGAGCCCGGGGAGTACTCTCGAGCAATCGCCCCACCTCCGGTCCGTTTGTCCAGCAGCCGTGCGAAAGCGGCGTATAGCTGTTATCGATGCTGTTGGTCACCGTTGTCGGGTTCTCGGCTACAACATCGGTTCACACACTGAACTTGTCTGTGCTCGGAGGGTCAGCGACGGTCAAGAACACGTGGCCATACCACCGTGGTATGCGAGCAGGGCGCATCCCAGGTGTACCGCCCCTCATTTTCCGAGGCGCAAGGACTCATTCATCCTCATCCGATCAATCGATTGGTAGCTGCATATGGGGCAAGTCTTGGCTATGGCCATTCTCGAAACCTCCAGATTTCTGCAACTTGGTGCGGCGGTGCGGCGACCGTTGAGGGCCTTCAAACGTGGTCGCCTAGGAGAGTCTTGAACAACAATTGCCAGAAGATAAGCGCACGACTGAATCGTTTCAAGTGCGGGCATCACAACAATGCTGTATTATGGTTATGTGTCGGCAAATTCTCCCCGGAGATGTATGGCGAGGCATTTTCTTTTTGTTTTGTTACTGCTCTATACCGTTGTAGGCGTAGCGCAGCCACCTGTCGCACAACTTCCTCTAACCTACATCGATACGACCTTTAACCCTCCATCTGGAGTCACTTGGCCCGCACATTCGAGCGCCGATTTCAAGAATGCGCTGAATTCAGCCAATCCGGGAGACACCATCGTCCTGGATGCCGGCGTAACCTATCAAGGTAATTTCACGCTTCCCGTAAAGGCGAACCCTCTCAATAAGTGGATTTATATTGTCGGGTCCGCACTGTCCAGTCTGCCAGCACCCGGTACCCGCGTGGCTCCAGACGATGCGGCCTCGATGCCGAAAATTGTTACGCCGAACGTAACCGGCGCGGTTTCCGTGCCCCCCGGAGCCAATCACTACAGGCTGGTCGGCTTGGAGTTGCTCACGGCTTCAACGTATGGCTGCCAGCCCTTGGCCGATCCACCGGCGAATTGCTTTAGCTACGCGCTGCTGTCGATGGACCAGCAGCCGAACCAGCCCTTGATTGACTCAATCACAGTGGATCGCTGCTACCTTCATGGTTCGCCAACCATGGATCTTCGCCGTGCGATGAGCGCTAACGGTAGCAACATCGCGATCATTGACAGCTACATTTCCGACGTCCATTTGCCCGGCTTCGACACCCAGGCTATTGGAGAATGGTACTCTCCCGGTCCCATGAAGATCGTCAATAACTTCCTGTCCGCAGCGTCGGAGGACCTAGCGTTCGGCGGGGCTGGTGGGATAAACACTCCGTGGTTACTAAGCGACGTTGAAGTCCGTAATAATCACCTTTACAAGCCTTTGAGTTGGGTAGCACTGAGCACTGGCTCTAAACAGACGATGCTGATTAAGAACAATCTGGAGTTCAAGCATGGCCACCGTGTCCTGATCGACGGAAACCTGCTCGAAAATATCTGGCCCGCCGCACAGGGGGGATTTTCACTTATGCTCACCGTGCGAACCGGCCAAAGCGGCTTGATAGCGGTGGTGGACGACTTCACGATCACCAACAATATCTTCAAAAACGTAAGCTCTGGCTTCGACATCACAGAATTTGATAACGAGTGCCATCCAGCGAACGGCTGCACCAACCGGGGCGAAGCGAAGCGGATCGTTATCTACAACAACCTGATTTTGCTGGGCGACACCACGCAGAACGGATATACGACCGGCTACGCTTATGGCGGCCTGATCAACAAAGAAGTGACGGATTTAGTCGTGCAGCACAACACCGTAGTCCCACCGCCCAACCTTGGCTACTGCAAGGGTTCGATTGAATTCAATGCCGCAGCACCTTTCAACCCACCAGTTTCCAGTACCCACAATGTCTGGATCCTCGACAACGCGTTCTGCCGCCAGATCAACGGGCCTGCGGGTATGGTGGGACAATTTCCTTATGTTCTGTCCCGCTACATGGGAGACCCGTCGCCTGTGAATTCGCGCTTTCGGGGCAACGTCTTCTATGCGCCACCCGGCGATAAGGTCTATGCACTTCCGCCGCACAACTATTCTACGGATGTGAAACCCAAGAACTCGAATGGCAGTGAATACCGCCTGAGCTATCCTGCGAAGATGGAGACCACCGACGGGCAGGTTGCTGGCGTCGACAAATCAAAGTTGACCTCAGCCTATTCGGCTGAATCCGGAATCAAATTGCCTCACCACTCCCAAACTCCAGCCGGAGCGCCGGAGGCGAAGCAATAAGCGATTAGCCGTTATCCGCCAAATAGCTGGTGGCAAGTGTTCAGTCCACATGACCAGCGAGAATTACTGTGCCGGAAAGCCCTGTCGAACCAGGCAGGGCGAGGAAGACCCGATCAACTCCTCGCAACGGACAGCTTGCACTAGAAGCGGACTCATGAACGGTTCTTAGCCATTGAAACCAATGGTTTAATCAGTTCGCGCCGTATCGATGAAACCAGTTCTAGGCCACAGTTTTTCGAGGCGACTCAAGACTCGGAAGTAAGTTCGAGTCGAGCGCGCAAATGATCCGCAATGGAACGAAGGTCCGCTTCGGTCAATTGCCTTTCGCCGGGATCGAGCGCCGGCACAGGAACGCCGGAATGGTTGCGCACCCACTCCAGAGAACTCGAAGACGATACGGGTTGGACGCAAATGAACGTACCCCCGGGTTTAATCCAGCTCTTGAATTGGTATGGCTTCGTTTAAACTATTGCGGAAGTGATGCAATACTGCAAATCGCCGCCGAGAACCGCGCCGCGATCGTCTAACCCATAGAGAATCGCTTGCTTCTTGGTCATTTCAAGAAGTCCGGGGTCCACGTCGATTGCGATCCCCGCTTAGTACCCAGGCTGGCGAGCTGCGTGGTTATTTCGCCCGTCCCACAACCAAGATCGATCCAGGATTTTCCTGCAGGTGGACAGTGATGGTAGACGTACTCCTTTTCGAACAGTCGCCAGTCGCGGCTCTTGCGGTATCGCTCGATGATATGATGCGGCGTCGACGTTTTCTCATCCGCCAATTGGATGTACGCGAACAAGAAACTCTAGGAGACCACTCGGGCAGAATGAGACTAGGACGTGCTAGCCCCTAATTCTTGATTGTGTTCTATCCTGCGCTGCATGGAGATCACCGAAGCGCCTCGACGTGAGGTTCAACAGCTGCCCTATTACCGTCGGCTCAAACGTTTCGACAGCATCTTTTTATCACTCCTGTCCGGCTATAAGTTGAACAGAATCAACTGATTGGAATAATCGAGTAGATCAGATTGGGAGTTGCTATTCTGAAGTGCCCGTAAAATGGGCGTTTTCTCGAAAAGCGTGACACTGAGAATCTGTAGAATCTGG